>CAMFHT010000020.1 GCA_945952245.1 uncultured Rhizobium sp.
GAGCGGGGGGATGGGGCGGGGGGGGGTGGAGGGGAGGGAGGTGGGCGCCGCCACCATGGCGTTCGGCAGCAGGTGGCGCCACATGATGGTGCGGTTGTTGACGCCGAGCGCGCGTGCCGCCCGCACATATTCGAAATTGCGGGCCCTGAGGAATTCCGCCCTGACCACGCCGACGAAGCTGACCCAGGAAAAGAGCAGCATGATGCCGAGCAGCACGAAGAAACCGGGCGGCAGGATGGCGGCGATGATGAGCAGGATGTAGAGCACCGGCATGGACGACCAGATCTCGATCACCCGCTGCAGGATGAGATCCGTCCAGCCGCCGAAATAACCCTGGATGGCGCCGGCCGTCACGCCGATCACGGCAGACGCCACGGTGAGGATCAGGCCGAACAGCACCGAGATGCGGAAGCCGTAGAGCATGCGGGCGACCACGTCGCGCGCCTGGTCGTCGGTGCCGAGCCAGTTCATGTTGCCGAGGATGCAGCCGGGATCGTCCACCCCTTGCGGGTAGCCCGAGCAGCGCTCCTCCTTCGACATGGTCCAGAACGGGGCCGTCGGCGCGGAATGCGGAATGTTGGAATTGACGGTCGAATAGGAATAGCGGACCGGCGGCCAGACCATCCAGCCATTCGCCTCGATCTCGCCGATGATGTAGTCGGAGCGGTAATCCGTCTCGGCGAGGAAGCCGCCGAACTTCTCTTCCGGGTAATCGACCAGCACCGGCGTCAGCAGCTCGCCCTTGTAGGAAACGAGAAGCGGCCGGTCATTGGCGATGAAGTCGGAGGCGAGGCTGATCACGAAGAGCGCCAGGAAGATCCAGAGCGACCAGTAGCCGCGGCGGTTCGCCTTGAAGTTCTGCCAGCGCCGGCGGTTGATCGGCGAGAGCAGGCCCTTGCGCGGCGGCGCGATGATGCCGGCGGTTTTCTCGACCACGCTCATCTCACACATCCCTCCGGTCGAAGTCGATGCGCGGGTCGATCCATGTATACATGAGGTCGGAGATGAGGCCGACGATCAGGCCCATGAGCGAGAAAATGTAGAGCGTCGCAAACACGATCGGGTAATCGCGCTTGACGACGGAGAGATAGCCGAGACGGCCGAGGCCATCGAGCGAGAAGATGTTCTCGATCAGCAGCGAGCCGGTGAAGAAGGCGGAGATGAAGGCCCCCGGAAAGCCGGCGATCACGATCAGCATGGCGTTGCGGAAGACATGGCCATAGAGCACCTGTCGCTCGGAAAGCCCCTTGGCGCGGGCCGTCGTCACATACTGCTTCTTGATCTCGTCGATGAAGGAATTCTTCGTGAGCAGCGTCGTCGTCGCGAAGGCGGACAGCGAAAGCGAGATCAGCGGCAGCGTGAGGTGCCAGAAATAGTCGGCTATCTTCTGATACCAGGTCAGCTCGGCAAAATTGTCCGAGACGAGACCGCGCAGCGGAAACCAGTCGAAGAACGAGCCGCCGGCGAAGAGCACCACGAGAAGGATCGCGAACAGAAAGCCCGGCACCGCATAGCCGACGATGATCACGCCCGAGGTCCAGATGTCGAAGGCCGAGCCGTCCTTGACGGCCTTGCGAATGCCGAGCGGAATGGAGATCGCGTAGGACAGAAGCAGGATCCAGACGCCGAGCGAAATCGAGACCGGCATCTTGTCCTTGATGAGGTCGATGACGGAGGTGTTGCGGAAGAAGCTCTCGCCGAAATCGAAGCGGATATAGTTCCACATCATCTCGCCGAAGCGGGTGAGCGGCGGCTTGTCGAAGCCGAACTGCTTTTCGAGCTTGGCGATGAGATCGGGATCGAGGCCCTGCGCGCCGCGGTACTTGGCGTTCATCTCGGACGAGGCCGCATCCTGCTGGTTCAAGAGGTCGCCGCCGCCGCCGTTGAGGCGCTGGTCGGCATTATTGCCCTGACCGGTGAGATCGGCGATCACCTGCTCCACCGGCCCGCCGGGCGCGAACTGGATGACGGCAAAGGAGATGGCCATGATGCCGACGATCGTCGGGATCATCAGCAGCAGGCGGCGAAGGATATAGCCGCCCATCAGAGGTTCATCCTGTTTCTAGGGGCGCGTGCCGCCCGAAAACACTGCATCAAATTCCTGTTCCCTGGTCGCCTCATGGGCGGCGCTTGCCGCACAATGCCCGACAAGGCCATGATTCGCCTTGCGCCGGGCATTTGGCATGCGGCCGAGGGCGGATGGCAAGACATTCCTCGGAAAAGACTATTTGGCCGCAGCCTTGGACCACCAGGCATCCGGAAAGCCGATGCCGTATTTCGGCAGCTCCGCGGGATGGCCGAATTCGTCCCAATAGGCGATGCGGGCAGCACGCAGCGTATAGGTCGGGACCGCATAGTCATGGGCGAGCAGCACGCGGTCCAGCGCCTTGGTCGCGGCCTTCAGCTCGTCCGGCTGGCGGGCGAAGATCACCTTCTTGACAAGGATGTCGATCGCCGGATCGGAAATGCCCATGTAGTTCTTCGAGCCCTGGCGGTCGGCAGCCTTCGAGCCCCAGTATTCCGCCTGCTCGTTGCCCGGATGCAGCGACTGGCCCCAGCCGGAATAGATGACGTCATAATCGAAGCTGCGGACGCGGTTGGTATATTGCGCATCGTCCACCACGCGCACGCTTGCCTGGATGCCGATCTTCTTCAGGTTCTGCGCATAGGGCACGGCAACCTTTTCCAGCGTATTGCCGTCGAGCAGGATCTCGAAGGCGAAGGGCTCGCCGGTCTTGGCGTTGACCATGCGGTTGCCCTTGAGCTCGAAGCCGGCCTGCTTCAGGAGGCCTATCGCCTCGCGTAAATTGTTGCGGGAAAGCTCGGGCTTGCCGCCCACAGGGTTCTTGTAGGGCGTGGTGAAGACGGACGGCGGCACCTTGTCCTTGATCTCGTTGAGGATTTCGAGCTCCCGACCCTCCGGCAGACCCTTCGCCGCAAGCTCCGTACCGTAGAAATAGCTGTCGATGCGCTGGTACTGGTTGAAGAAGGTGGTGCGGTTCAGCTCCTCGAAATCGAAGGCGAGGTTCATCGCCCGGCGCACGTTCTGGTCCTTGAACAGCGGGCGGCGCATGTTGGGCAGGAAGCCGACGAGCACGCCGGCATTCCGGTAGGGGTTCTCGATCTGCTCGCGCTTGACGCGGCCATCCTTCACGGCCGGGAAATCATAGGACGTCGCCCAGCGGCGCGCGGTGTTCTCCGTCCAGAAGTTGACGGCACCGGAGCGGAACGCCTCGAATGCCACGTCCATGTCGCCGAAATAGATGTAGCTGATCGTCTTGAAATTGTTCTGGCCGACATTGGCGGGAACGCTCTTGCCCCAATAATCCTCGCGCAATTCATAGCGCACGGTGGATCCCGCCTGGAAGCCGGCGAGCTTGTAGGGGCCCGACCCCATGACAGGCTCGAGCGTCGTCTTTGCGATGTCACGCTGGTTGCCCTTCGCGTCCCTGCCCTCCCACCAGTGCTTCGGCACGACGGGGAACTGGCCGAGAATGCTCGGCAGCTCCACATTGTTCTTCTCGTCGAAGGTGAAGGTCACGTCCCGCTCGCCGGTCTTCTCGGCCTTCACCACATGCGCATAATAGACGGTGTATTGCGGGTTCAGCTCCTTCGCCTTCTCGAAGGAAAAGATCACATCCTCGGGCGTCACGGGCTTTCCGTCCTCCCACTTCGCCTCCGGACGCAGCCGGAAGGTGGCGGAGGAAATGTCCTCGGGGAAGGCCACGCCCTCGGCGAGCAGGCCGTAGGAGGTCGTCACCTCGTCCTCGGCGGGCTTCAGCAGGGTCTCGAACACCATGTCGCTCGCAATGCCGGCGGCGGCATCCCCCTTGGCCAAAAGCGGGTTGAAGGTGTCATAGGTGCCCACCGCCGCAAGCTTCACCTCGCCGCCCTTCGGCGCATCCGGGTTCACATAGTCGAAATGGCTAAAGCCGGGCTGGTATTTGGCAGGTTCGCCGGAAGAGGAGACGCCGATGCGGAAGCTGGGCTCCTCCGCCTTCACCGATCCCGTCAGAAGCGGCGCGATGACCAGCAGGCCCGTGGCAAATCCCCTTGCGATGCGCGGCAAACCCATAAAGACCTCTTATCTATGATGTAACGTCATCAAGATAAGACAAAACGAAGCAAAAGTAAGCCCGCCACCATCTTCGATGGATAGGAGATTGGTGCCGGAATTTGGCCATGTTCGCGCAGCACCTCTGGTTTTGCCCGCGCATCGGCTGATTTGCCGGCAGGCTCGTGGACGTCGGGGGCTTCTTGCCGCCGCTCACGTCCCCCACCTCTGGATACGCACCTGATGACGATTATGCCTGCCCGTTTTCTTGCCCGCATTCCCGCAGCGCTTGCGCTCGCCGCCTCGCTCGTTGCGGGCGATCTCACTATTCGCCCCGCCCATGCGGATGGTGTCGCCAAGGAACTCTTCGGCGCGGTGACGCTGCCGAACAAGGGGCGGCCGGCCTCGGTCGGCTTCTATGCCAAGGGGTGCCTCTCGGGCGCGCAGGCGATCCCGACCGATGGCCCCCACTGGCAGGCCATGCGGCTTTCGCGGAACCGGCGCTGGGGCAATCCGCTGCTGATCCAGCTTCTCGAACGCTTCTCGCAGGATGCCGCCCGCAAGGACGGCTGGAACGGGCTTTTGCTCGGCGACATCTCGCAGCCGCGCGGCGGTCCGATGAAGAGCGGCCATGCCTCCCACCAGATCGGTCTCGATGCCGACATCTGGCTGACCCCCATGCCGAACCGGACGCTGTCGGCCTCCGAGCGCGAGAACATTTCCGCCCGTTCCATGCTGAAGCCCAATGCCTTCCTGACGGTCGATGACAGCGTCTGGACGCCGGCGCACGCCCGCGTGATCATGCGCGCCGCGAGCTATCCCGAGGTCGAGCGCATCTTCGTCAACCCGGCGATCAAGAAGAAACTCTGCGACACCTGGACGGGCGACCGCACCAATCTCGGCAAGGTGCGTCCCTATTACGGCCATGACTACCATTTCCGCATCCGCGTGCACTGCCCGCCGGGGGCCGTCGGCTGCAAGGCGCAGGACCCGGTCGTGTCAGGCGATGGCTGCGGCAAGCCGCTCGCCTGGTGGTTCACCAAGGAGCCCTGGGCCCAGTCGAAGCCGAAGCCTGGCCAGAAGCCGCCGAAACCGCCGAAGCCGATGATGCTCTCGGCGCTCCCCGCCGCCTGCACCGCAGTGCTGAACGCGCCGTCCGTCAGCTCGGAAGCGGCCGCGACCTTCGGCGGCGCTTCGGCAATTGCCTTTGCGCCGGCTGCGGAGCCGGAGCCCGCCTTTTCCGAAGAGCCGCCGGCGGGCGTTGTGCCGGCGACCGTGCCGGGCGCCGACAATCCCGTTCTCCCGGAATTCGGCCCCTATCCCTTCAACCGCCCCTGACCGTCATCATCCCGTTGCTTCCCGCGTCAAAATTGAAAGCCGCAGCGCCTTCCCAAGCGTTGCGGCTTTGATGTAAGAGGCATTAATCGATTTAAACCGCAGCGGATCACGGTACATGGCTTTTCAGGGAAGCATTGCGCTCATCGCGCATGACCAGAAGAAGGACGAGATGGCGGACTTCGCAAGGCGCAACGAGGCGCTGTTGAAGCCGTTTTCCATCGTCGCCACCGGCACCACCGGCGGCCGCGTGCTCGATGCCTGCCCCTCGCTCGACGTGACGAGGCTGAAGAGCGGCCCGCTCGGCGGCGATCAACAGATCGGCGCCTTGATCGCGACGGGCGAAGTCGGCATGCTGATCTTCTTCGTGGACCCGCTGTCCGCCCTGCCGCATGATGTGGACGTGAAGGCACTCACCCGCCTTGCCACCGTCTATGACATACCGATGGCGCTCAACATCGCGACCGCGGACATTCTCGTGCGCACCCTGATGCCATCTGGCGAAAAGAACTGACGGAACCGGCCATGCCCAGATTGACAGATTCGAACCATCCCCTGCCATTCCCGATCCTGATCGGCGATATCGGCGGCACCAATGCCCGCTTCTCGCTGCTGGTCGACGTCTATGCGGAGCCCAGGGAGTTCCCGATCGTCCAGACGGCCGATTATGCGACGATCGACGAGGCGATCCAGGCCGGCGTGCTCGATCGCACCTCCGTGCAGCCGCGCTCGGCCGTGCTCGCCATTGCCGGCCCGATCCAGGGCGACGAGATCCCGCTCACAAATTGCGACTGGGTGGTGCGGCCGAAGGCCATGCTGACGGGCCTGGGTCTCGAGGAAGTTCTCGTCGTCAACGACTTCGAGGCGCAGGCGCTTGCGATCGCGACCATTGCGGACGAGCACCGGGAAGCGATCGGCGCGTCCGAAGAAATGACGCTCGCCTCCAAGGTGGTGCTCGGCCCCGGCACCGGCCTCGGCGTCGCCGGCCTCATCCATGCCCAGCATACCTGGATCCCGGTTCCGGGCGAGGGCGGCCATGTGGATGTCGGCCCGCGCACTGCCCGCGACCAGGCGATCTTTCCGCATCTGGAACCGATCGAGGGCCGCATCTCCGCCGAACAGCTGCTCTGCGGCCGCGGCATGGTCAACATCTACCACGCCATCTGCCTCGCGGACGGCAAGACGCCGAAATACACCAGTCCTGCCGAGGTCTCGACCGCGGGCCTTTCCGGCACCGATCCGGATTGCGTCGAAACGCTTTCGCTGTTCGCCACCTATCTCGGCCGCGTGGCGGGCGACATGGCGCTCGTCTTCATGGCCCGCGGCGGCGTCTATCTCGCGGGCGGCATTTCGCAGAAGATCCTGCCGGCGCTCCGCCGCCCGGAGTTCCGCGCAGCCTTCGAGGACAAGGCGCCGCACAGCGCGCTGATGCGGTCGATCCCGACCTTCGTGGTCACCCACCCGCTCGCGGCCCTTGCAGGTCTTGCCGCCTATGCACGCACTCCGAGCCGCTTCGGCCTTGGCACGGAAGGTCGCCGCTGGCGCAAGGGGTGAGGTCCGAGGCAGGTTTGGGGAGCGGGTCAAATCGCCCCTTTCCCCTGATTTTCCTTGAGGCGGACCGGGTCTCGGTATAGAGCCGCAAGGCTGGCTCTGCCGGCGGAAAACGACAAGGAAGGCTCGAAACCGTTGGATTCAGCGACGACAGTCAAGCGCGAGCAAGCGCCGGAGAGCCCGACCCGGGCCGTGATGCGCCGCATCTTCGCCGAGAACGGACGCAAATATCTTAAAGGCTATGCCTTCGCGATTGCCTGCCTCATCCTCATGGCCGGGACCACCGCCTTCGTGGCCTGGATCATGGAATCGGTCATCAGCTCGGCCTTCGTCAATCCGGACCCGCAGAAGATCTGGTTCATCTGCGGCTCGATCTTCCTTGCCTTTGCGCTGCGGGGACTCGCGACCTACGGCCAGTCGGTCACGCTCGCCCGGATCGGCAACAACATCGTCGCGAACTACCAGAGCCGCATCTACGACAAGCTGATGAAGCTCTCGATCGGCTTCTTCTCCGAGTCGCGCTCGGCCCATCTCGCCGCCCAGATCAACCAGAACGTCTCGGGCATCCGCGACGTGCTCAACATGACGGTCACCTCGCTCGCCCGCGATCTCTTGACCCTCGTCGCCCTCATCGGCGTCATGGTGGTCAAGGATCCCATGCTGAGC
This sequence comes from uncultured Rhizobium sp., assembly GCA_945952245.1. Classification (GTDB taxonomy): domain Bacteria; phylum Pseudomonadota; class Alphaproteobacteria; order Rhizobiales; family Rhizobiaceae; genus Gellertiella. Next base: position 7,607 of record CAMFHT010000020.1, read on the forward strand.
CTGATCATCCTCATCACCGCGCCGCCGCTGATCTATGCGATTCGTTACGTTTCCGACCGGCTTCGGACCGCGACGCGGGAATCGATCCAGTTGAACAGCCACGTTCTCGGCGCCATGCAGGAGACGGTGCAGGGCATTGCCATCGTCAAGGCCTTCACCATGGAGAAGCAGCTGGCGGGCAAGCTCGACGCGGTCATTCACCAGGCGGAAAGCCGCGCCAACCGCATCGCCCGGCTTTCCGAGCGCACCTCGCCGATGACGGAAGGCTTTGCCGGCCTCGTCATCTCGGGGGTGCTTGCCTATGCCGCATACCGCTCGATCTACGATCACGTGCCGCCAGGCGCCTTCTTCTCCTTCGTGACGGCCATGCTCATGGCCTATGACCCCGCAAGGCGGCTCGCCAAGCTGCAGTCGCAGGTGGAAAAGGCCGTCGTCAATGCCCGCATGATCTACGAGATCCTCGACCTGCCGGAACAGCAGCAGGACCTCCACGGCGCGACCGACCTCAAAATCACCGATGCCCGCATCGAATTCCGCAATGTCAGCTTCGCCTATGGCGTGAACGAGCCCGTGCTTCGGAACGTCGATCTCGTGGCCGAGGGCGGCCGCACCACGGCGCTTGTCGGCCCGTCGGGCGCCGGCAAGTCCACCATCATTGCCCTCATTCCCCGTTTCTACGATCCGGCGGAGGGCGAGATCCTGATCGACGGGCAGGATGTCGCGAAGGTCACCAAGGCCTCGCTCCGCCGCCACGTCGCCTATGTCTCGCAGCAGCCCTATCTCTTCGAAGGCACGATCCGCGACAACATCCGCTATGGCCGGCCCGAGGCGACGGATGCCGAGGTCGAACGGGCCGCGCAGCTTGCCTATGCCCATGACTTCATCCTCGCCCAGCCGCTCGGCTACGACACTCCCGTCGGCGAGAACGGCGTGACGCTGTCGGGCGGCCAGCGGCAGCGGCTTTCGATCGCCCGCGCGCTGGTGCGCAACGCTCCGATCCTCCTTCTCGACGAAGCGACATCCGCCCTCGATACCGCCTCCGAAGCCGCCGTCCAGAAGGCGCTGGACGAGGCGATGAAGGACCGCACCGTCGTCGTCATCGCCCACCGCCTCTCGACCGTCATCAATGCCGACAAGATCGTCGCCATGCAGGATGGAAAGGTGATCGAGGAAGGCACGCATGAAACGCTTTCCTCGAAGCCGGACGGGCTATATGCAAGGCTGCACAGCCTTCAGGCCCCGAAGGCGGGATCGGACATCGGCATGGAGGAGATGAAGGCATGAGCGAACGGGACATGAAGCTCGTGGTCACGGGCGCAGCCGGCCGCATGGGCCAGACGCTCATCCGCATGATCCACGCCATGCCCGGCGTCGTGCTGCATGCCGCCGTCGAGCGCAAGGGCTCACCCTTCATCGGCAAGGATGCCGGCGAAGTCGCAGGCCTTGGCGCGAATGGCGTGACGATCGGCGACGAGCCGCTCGAAGCCTTCCTCGAGGCCGATGGCGTGCTGGATTTCACCACGCCCGCCTCGAGCGTCGCATTTTCGGGCCTCGCTGCCCAGGCCCGCATCGTCCATGTCATCGGCACCACCGGCTGCTCTGATGATGACGAGGAGAAGTTCAGGGCCGCCGGCCGCCATGGCCGCATCGTCAAGTCGGGCAATATGAGCCTCGGCGTCAACCTGCTTTCCGTGCTGGTGGAGCAGGCCGCGACGGCCCTTCCGCCGCGCGACTGGGATATCGAAGTGCTGGAAATGCACCACAAGCACAAGGTGGATGCCCCCTCCGGCACCGCCCTCCTGCTCGGCGAGGCCGCAGCCCGCGGGCGCAAGGTTGCGCTTGCGCAGGAATCGGTCCGTGTCCGCGATGGACATACGGGTGCGCGCCCTCAGGGCAAGATCGGCTTCGCGACCCTCCGCGGCGGTTCCGTCATCGGCGAGCATACGGTCTATTTCGCAGGCGAAGGCGAAATGGTCACGCTGTCCCACAGCGCCGGCGACCGCACCATCTTCGCCCGCGGCGCGATCACGGCAGCGCTTTGGGCGCTCGACCGCAAGCCCGGCTATTATTCCATGCTCGACGTGCTCGGGCTTTCCCATTCCTGACCAACCCAAGATGCAACGGGAGACATGACATGAGCGGAACCTTGGTGCTCGTCCGCCACGGGCAGAGCGAATGGAACCTGAAGAACCTCTTCACCGGCTGGCGCGACCCCGACCTCACCGCGCTCGGTGTCGAGGAAGCCAATGCCGGCGGCCAGGCGCTCGCCGATTACGGCATCAAGTTCGACGTGGCCTTCACCTCGGCGCTGTCCCGCGCCCAGCGGACCTGCCAGATGATCCTCGACAAGGTCGGCCAGCCGACGCTCGAGACCATCCGCGACGAGGCGCTGAACGAGCGCGACTATGGCGATCTCTCCGGCCTCAACAAGGACGACGCCCGCGCCAAGTGGGGCGAGGAGCAGGTCCACATCTGGCGCCGCTCCTACGACGTGCCCCCGCCCGGCGGCGAAAGCCTGAAGGACACGGGCGCCCGCGTCTGGCCCTATTACATGAAGGAAATCCTGCCCCGCGTGCTGCGCGGCGAAAAGGTGCTTGTCGCAGCCCACGGCAACTCGCTGCGCTCCCTCCTCATGGTCCTCGACCGCCTCGACCGCGAACAGATCCTCTCCGTCAACCTCGCGACCGGCGTACCCATGGTCTACAAGCTGAACGCCGATTCCACCGTCGCCTCGAAGGAAGTGCTGGGGGACATGTCCGGGGCGCATTGAGGGATTCAACAGCTTCTGCTCTTACGGCAGAGCCAGCGGTGGCGTAACTCCCGACTCATTTTTGGCGCTGGCGATGGTACCCCCCCTGTCCTGCCGGACATCTCCCCCACAAGGGGGGGGGAGATCGGAAAGGGGTTGGCGCCTCCTGCTGATCTCCCCCCCTTGTGGGGGAGATGCCTGGCAAGGCAGAGGGGGGTATTTCCCGCAGCGTAAAATTGTTATCCCCCACCCGCCATCAAACTGTCATCCACATCGGCCAAAGCCATGTAAGCTCCGAGCCACCCCGAATCGCCCGCCGGAAGGACCCAATCCTTGCGTTATGCCCTCTATGTCGCCCCGCCCGAGGATCATCCGCTGAACCAGGCGGCCATGCGCTGGCTGGGGCGCAACGCCTTTACCGGCGCAGCACTCCCCGCCCCCGACCATGCGGGGCTGACGGAGCCCGAGTGGAAGACCTTCACCGCCGATCCCCGCCGCTACGGCTTCCACGCCACGATCAAGGCGCCCTTTCGGCTTGCCGAGGGCCGCACGGAGGCGGAGCTGGTCGAGGCGGTGAAATCCTTTGCAGCAGGTCAGCAGCCGTTCGAGCTCCCGAAGCTCGCGCTGGCTGCGCTCGGCCCCTTCTTCGCCCTGATCGAGGATGAGCTCGTTGAGCCGCTCGCCCGGTTTGCGGAACGGGTAGTCACGGATTTCGAGCCGTTCCGCGCACCCTTGAGCGAGGCCGATTACGCCCGCCGCCGGCCGGAGCGCCTTACCCCTCGCGAGCGGGAAATGCTCGACCGCTACGGCTACCCTTACGTCTTCGACCAGTTCCAGTTCCACATGAGCCTGACCGGCCAGGTGCCGGTGGATCGGGCCGAGGAGACGCACACGCTTCTCAAGCGGCACTTCCGCCCGTTCATCGGCAAGCCGCTCGCCATTGCCCACCTCGCGCTTTTCCGGGAAGAGAGTGCGGGCGCCGATTTCACGGTGCTCGGTCTTTATCCGCTCGGACGATGAAAGAAGAAAAATGCCCCAGGAACATGTTCTGACCAATGCCCGGATCGTTCTCGACGACCGGATCGTCGACGGCTCGGTGAAGATCGTCGACGGCCTGATCGCCGACGTCTCGGAAGGCGCCGTCTCGAGTGGCGAGGACATGGGCGGCGATTACCTGATCCCGGGCCTGGTCGAGCTTCATACCGATCATCTCGAGATCCATTATTCGCCCCGCGCCGGCCTGCGCTGGAACAAGACGGCTGCCGTACAGGCCCATGATGCGCAGGTGGCGACCTCAGGCATCACCACAGTCTTCGATTGCCTGCGCATGGGGGCGGAGCTCGATTCCGGCTTCCGGCGTGGCGAGATGCGCGAGATGGCCGATGCGATCCAGAAGGCCTCCGGCGAAGGGCGGCTCCGCGCCGACCACCTGCTTCACCTGCGCTGCGAGGTCTCGACGGCCGACGTGCTGGAGCATGTGGAGGATTTCGCCGAGGACCATCACGTGCGGCTGATCTCGCTGATGGATCATGCGCCGGGGCAGCGGCAGTTCCAGACCATGGATCAGTACATCTTCTACTACAAGACATCCCGCGGGCTCTCGGACGAGGCCTTTGCCGATTACGTCCGTCGTCGGCTGGAGGCCTCCGAGCGCTATGCGAGACCGCACCGGGAGGCGCTCGCCGCGTTCTGCCGGTCGCGCGGCATCGCGCTTGCCAGCCATGACGATGCGACGCTCGACCATGTGGACGAGGCGATTTCCTACGGCACGCGGCTTGCCGAGTTCCCGACCTCCGTCGAGGCCGCGCGTGCCTCGCACGAGGCGGGCATGAGCGTGCTGATGGGTGCGCCGAACGTGGTGCGCGGCGGGTCGCATTCGGGCAACATCGCCGCGACCGATCTCGCAGGCGCCGGCCTTCTCGACGTTCTCTCCTCGGATTACGTGCCTCTCTCGCTGCTCCACGCCCCCTTCATCCTCGCCGATACGGTCGAAGGCATGGACCTGCCGAAGGCGATCGCGCTGGTGACGGCGACGCCTGCCCGCACCGTCCATCTCGACGACCGCGGCCGCATCGCACCGGGCCTGCGCGCCGACCTGGTGCGCGTCGAGCGCCATGACGACGTGCCGGTGGTGCGCTCGGTCTGGCGGCAGGGCAGAAGGGTCGCCTGATGCCGGATGCCGCCTCGCCTGGTCCCGGTCTCCTCCTCGCCGTGGTTGGCCCGAGCGGCGCCGGAAAGGACACGCTGATCGCCGCCGCTGCCCGGAACTTTGCCGATACGCCCGGCTTCCACATCATGCGCCGCGTCATCACCCGCCCTGCGGAAGCGGGCGGCGAGGATCACGTTCCGGCAACGGCGGAAGAGTTCGAAACGCTCCGTCAGGCCGGCGCCTTCGCCTGCCACTGGCAGGCCCATGGCCTTTCCTACGGCATTCCGGTGGAAGCCCGCGAGCGGGTTGAACGGGGCCAGCTCGTGATCGCCAACGGTTCCCGCTCCGCGCTCCCCTTCTTCAAGGCCGCCTTTCCGCGGCTGAAGGTCCTGAACATCACCGCCCGCCCCGACATCCTCGCCGAGCGCCTCGCCGCCCGCGGCCGCGAAAGCCGCGAGGACATCCTGAGGCGGCTCTCCCGCTCGAGCCTCGAGGTGAGGGGCGATTTCGACGTGGTGACGGTGGATAATTCGGGGCCGCTGGAGGCGGCGGAGGCGGCGATCCTGCAGGTGCTGAACTCGATCAGGCAGGACGCCGGCGGCTCCCTCCCACCCCCGGCGGGCGGGAAAAATCCGTTCACCCCCGCGTAAAATCCTCGATCAGCGCCGCCAGCTGTTCCGGCTGTTCGACCGGGGTCATGTGGCCGCAGTTTTCGATGACTTCATAGGCCGAGCCTTCGACGAGATCGGCGGTATCCTCGACGACGCTCGCCGCGACCGAGCCGTCCTGGTCGGCGGCGAGGAAGAGGGCGGGGATCTTGAGATCCTTAATCTGGCCGCGATAGTCCGCATCGCGGACCGCTTCCGCCGTGCGGATGTAGGAGGCGACGTCCTGCCGTTCGACCATGAGACGATAGCCGGCTATGTCTGCGGCACGTTCGCCATGGAAGGCGGGCGTGAACCAGCGCTGCATCGTGGCTTCCGAAATTGCCGCAAGGCCGCCCTTGCGCAGTGTCTCGATGCGGGCGTTCCAGCTTTCGGCATCGCCGATCTTCGCCGCCGAATTGCAGACGATGAGCTTCTTCACGAGATCCGGCCGCTTGACCGCCACCGCCTGCACCACGAGCCCGCCAACCGAGAGGCCGCAAAGGATCGGCTGTCGGAGCTTCAGATGCTCGACGAGGCCGATCAGATCATCGGCCAGCGTATCGATGGTGAAGGGCGAGCCGGGATCGGAGGTCAGCCCGTGGCCGCGGCTGTCATAAAGCAGGAAGGCCATGTCGTCGGGCAGTTCGTCGAAGACCGGCAGCCAGATGCGGAAATCCGTGCCGAGCGCATTGGAAAACACGATCAGCTTCTTCGCCTTCGGATTGCCGATCAGCTCGTAATGGACGGTGAGGCCGTTGATGCTGGCAAATGCCATGGGTGGTCCTTTCAAGAACGGAAAAAACACGCGCCGAAGCCGGCTGTTCATAAACATTCGAAGCTCGTACCGACGCTTGCTGATTGAGCCATGTGGCGAGCGAAAACGCTGATGTTCGAGAACCGGAGCGGAGTGGACTTGAGGTCCATGAGCACCGGAAGCGCAGAACATCGGCGTTTGCAGCCGCCTCAGGGCTCAATCCATCAATGGGCTTCGTCCCAGTTGTGGGCGGCGCGCGCATCCACCTTCAGCGGCACGCGCATGGACAGCGCCGGCATGGCTGCGTTTTCCATGACGTCCGTGATGATGGGGATGGTCGCGTCGATTTCCGCGTCGTCCACCTCGAAGATCAGTTCGTCGTGCACCTGCAGCAGCATGCGGGCATTGAGCTTCGCCTCCTCGAGCGCCGGCTCTATCTTGATCATGGCGCGGCGGATGATGTCGGCGGCCGAGCCCTGGATCGGCGCATTGATCGCCGCGCGCTCGTTGAAGGCGCGCACCGACGGGTTGGAGGATCGGATCTCCGGATAGTGGATGCGCCGCCCGAAGATGGTTTCCACATAGCCCTTGTCGCGCGCCGTCGCCTTGGTGGCATCCATGTAGTCGCGGATGCCGGGGAAACGCTCGAAATAGCGCTTGATGTAATCGCCCGCCTCGCCGCGCTCGATGCCGAGCTGATTGGCAAGGCCGAAGGCGGAGATGCCGTAGACGATGCCGAAATTGATCGCCTTGGCGCGCCGGCGCACCTCCGACGGCATGCCTTCCACCGGCACGCCGAACATTTCCGATGCGGTCATGGCGTGGATGTCGATGCCGTCGGCGAAGGCCTGGCGCAGCTGCGGAATGTCGGCGACATGGGCGAGCACGCGCAGCTCGATCTGGCTGTAGTCGGCGGAGACGAGCTTGCGCCCGGGCGTCGAGATGAAGGCGGTGCGGATCTTGCGGCCCTCCGCATTGCGCACCGGAATGTTCTGGAGATTCGGCTCGGAGGAAGAGAGCCGCCCCGTCGTGGTCGAGGCCATCGAATAGGAGGTGTGGGCCCGCTTCGTCTCGGGATGGATGTAGCCCGGAAGCGCATCCGTGTAGGTGGACTTCAGCTTGGTCAGCTGGCGCCAGTCGACGATCCTGCGCGGCAGCGGGATGCCTGCGGCGGCAAGGTCCTCCAGCACCTGCGCGGAGGTGGACCACTGTCCGGTCTTGGTCTTGGCGCCGCCCGGAAGCCCCATCTTGCCGAACAGGATGTCGCCGAGCTGCTTCGGCGAGCCGATGTTGAAGCGTTCCCCGGCGAGCTGGTAGATCTCGTCCTCGAGCGCCGCGGCCCCCTGCGCGAGTTCGCCCGAGAGCCGCGAGAGAATCTGACGGTCGACGGAAATGCCCCGCTCCTCCATGTGGGCGAGCACCGGCACCAGCGGCCGCTCCAGCCGCTCGTAGACGGAGGTGAGCCCGCGCGCCACGAGCTGCGGCTTCATCGCGCACCAGAGGCGCAGCGTCACGTCGGCATCCTCGGCCGCATAGACGGCGGCCTTGTCGATCTCGACCTCGGCGAAGTTGATCAGCGACTTTCCGGAGCCCGCGACCTCCTTGAAGGAGATGGGCGTATGGCCGAGCCAGCGCTCGGAGAGCGGGTCCATGCCATGCGTGCCGATGCCGCCTTCGAGCACGTAGGAGATCAGCATGGTGTCGTCGAAGCTCTGCATGATCACGCCGTAGCGCTTCATCAGCAGGTAGTCGTATTTCAGGTTCTGCGCGACCTTGAGGATGGAGGGATCTTCCAGCAGGCCCTTGAGCCGCGAGAGCGCCTCGCGGAACGGCACCTGGCCTTCGGCGGGTTCGCCGCCGCCGAAGAGATCGCCCTTGCCGCTGCGATGGGCGAGCGGCACGTAGGCGGCACGGATGCCCTCGGGCGTCGGCCGTTCGCGGCTGTCGGCGACCGCAAGCGAGAAGCCGACGAGCTCCGCCTGCATGACGTCGAGCGAGGTCGTTTCCGTGTCGAAGGCAACGAGCCCGGTCTCGCGGGCGGCATCGATCCAGCGGTCGAGCGTGAAGACGTCACGGATGATCTCGTAGGCGCTGCGGTCGATCGGCCGGTCCTTGAAGAGCGCCGAGCGGGCATCCGCCAGCGCCTGCGGCGTGGCGCCCGAAACGGGGGCCGCTGCGGAAACGGCAGAGGGTTTTGCCTCCGGAGCCGAGGCGGGGGATGCGGGGTCCAGATCCGGCCCATGCGCCTCTGCGCCCCAGACGACCGGAACGGCGGCGGCATCGATCCTGGAAGCCTCGGTGGACGTCGCCTCCGCCACGCGGCGGGTCAGCGTCGTGAACTCCATGGCCTTGAGGAAGCTGATCAGCCGCGGGCCGTCCTGCGGGTGCAGCACCAGCTCTTCGAGCGGCATGTCGACCGGCGTATCGGTCTTCAGCGTCACCAGCTGCTTGGAGATTTTTACGAGATCCGCATGGGCGAGGATGTTCTCGCGGCGCTTCTGCTGCTTGATCTCGTCGGCGCGGGCAAGCAGCGTTTCCAGATCGCCGAATTCCTCCAGCAGCTGCGCCGCCGTCTTCGGGCCGATCCCGGGCACGCCCGGCACGTTGTCGGTGCTGTCGCCCGTCAGGGCCTGGAGGTCGATCATCTTTTCCGGCGGAACACCCCATTTCTCGATCACTTCGGGGATCGAGATCTGCTTGTCCTTCATGCTGTCATACATGTGGACATTGGGGGTGACGAGCTGCATCAGGTCCTTGTCGGAGGAGATGATCGTCACATCCGCGCCGATGGCCTCGGCCTGGCGGGCATAGGTGGCGATGATGTCGTCCGCCTCATAGCCTTCGATCTCGATGCAGGGCAGGTTGAAGGCGCGGGTTGCCTCGCGGATCAGCGAGAACTGCGGGATCAGGTCCTCCGGCGGCGCGCTGCGGTTTGCCTTGTATTCGGGATAGAGCGTGTTGCGGAAAGTCTTGGACGAATAGTCGAAGATGACGGCGAAATGGGTGGGCGTGACGCCGACGGAGGTGTCGCGCGCATCCGTGAGCAGCTTCCACAGCATGTTGCAGAAGCCCGAGACCGCGTTGACGGGCAGGCCGTCCGACTTGCGGTTCAGCGGAGGGATGGCGTGGAAGGCGCGGAAGATGAAGCCCGAGCCATCGACGAGGAAGAGGTGATCGCCTTTTTTCATGGGGTAGATGGATAGCGCGCGGGGCGCAAAAGGTCCATGCGGAATTGCCGAAGAGGTGGGGATGACGGGAGCGATCGAGCGCGCATCCGGCGCTCACCGAAACGTTACCGATTTGTAATTTGTCATAACCATCCGCCTCCCTTGAAAAACCACAATCGCAGGCACATTTCATACTCACCGGCGCCAAGAAGCCGCCGACGTCTGAACCGCCTGCCCGTCCCCCGCGTGGCGTTCAGACCCGGACAAAGGCCTTATCCCCCTCTCCGGGCCTTTGTCCCCTTATTCGAGTGCCGCCATGGCTCGCCTCCAGGCCATGGCGGCCCTTTTCTTCCCCGCATTAAATAGCTTGCATTGGTAATGATTGCTGTTCATTATCGTTTCAGAAAATACATATTTCTGAAGACGGCCATGAGCTTCAACCGCACCGATTCCGCCACCTATCTGGCCGGACAGCTGGCCAAGGCCTTCACGCGCTCGCTGCATGCGCGCGCGGCGGCGCTGGGTTTCTCTCCCGGCCAGCTGCCGGTGCTGATCGAGCTCTGGGCCGAGGATGGCCTCACCCAGAAGCAGCTCCTCGACCGGGTCGGTATCGAACAGGCAACCATGGCGAACACGCTCGCCCGAATGCAGCGCGACGGGTTGATCGAGCGCCGCCCGCATCCCTCCGACCGGCGGGCGCAACTCGTCTATCTCACGGAAAAGGCACGCGGCATGGAGGCGGAGGCGATCCGCGTGGCGCGCGAGGCCGACGACGCACTCTTCGCCGGCTTCCGCCGCTTCGAGCGCGAACTTCTGATGGAATACGTGCGCAAGATCATCGAAAACGCCCGCAAGGAGGGGTAGCCGCCCCTTTTCCTCCCAAAAAACCTGCTGGAACTCGATCGAGCCACCCGTTAGGGTCCGGCTCGAATGAAAGGCCGCCCGCCTGCGGCCCTAGAAGCCCAAGAGGTCCATCATGTCCGATATCGCCGCCGTACTCGAACGCGCCGACAAGAACTTGCCCGAAAGCCTGGAGCGACTGTTCGCGCTCGTCCGCGTCAAGTCCATCTCCACCGATCCGGCCTATGCTGCGGAATGCAGGCGCGCCGCCGAATGGCTGGTGAAGGAGCTGGAAGTGATCGGCTTCACCGCCTCGGTGCGCGATACCCCCGGCCATCCCATGGTGGTCGCGCATCATCAAGGCGCCAGCGCCGATGCGCCGCACGTGCTCTTCTACGGCCATTACGACGTGCAGCCGGTCGACCCCCTGAACCTCTGGGAGACAGACCCCTTCGAGCCCCAGATCCTTAAGGAAAATGGCCGCGACGTCATCACCGGCCGCGGCACCTCCGACGACAAGGGCCAGCTTCTGACCTTCGTCGAGGCCTGCCGCGCCTATAAGGACGTGAACGGCAGCCTGCCGGTCAAGGTCACCATGCTGTTCGAGGGCGAGGAGGAATCCGGCTCTCCCTCGCTGAAACCCTTCCTCGAGGCGAACCGCGACGAGCTGAAGGCCGATTTCGCCCTCGTCTGCGATACCTCCATGTGGGACCGCGATACCCCGGCGATCTCGGCGGGCCTGCGCGGCCTGGTCGGCGAGGAAGTGGTGGTCAAGGCTGCAAACCGCGACCTGCATTCCGGTTATTATGGCGGTGCGGCTGCAAACCCCGTCCACATTCTTTCCCGCATCATTGCCGGCCTGCATGACGATACCGGCCGCGTGACGCTCGACGGCTTCTACGAAGGCGTCGAGGAGACGCCCGCCGAAATCAAGGCCATGTGGGACAAGCTCGGCACGTCGGACGAGAAGTTCCTGAAGCCGATCGGCCTCTCCGAGCCCTCCGGCGAAAAGGGCCGTTCCGTGCTGGAGCTTACCTGGGCGCGCCCGACGGCAGAAGTGAACGGCATCGAGGGCGGCTATACCGGCGAGGGCTTCAAGACCGTGATCGCGGCCAGGGCCTCCGCCAAGGTCTCCTTCCGCCTCGTCGGCAAGCAGGACCCGGCAAAGATCCGCGCCGCCTTCCGCGCCTATGTAAGGAACCGCATTCCTAGCGATTGCTCGGTCGAGTTCCACGAGCATGGCGGCTCGCCGGCCATCCAGCTGCCCTATGATTCGGCCCTCCTCAACAAGGCGAAGGACGCACTGTCAGCGGAATGGCCGAAGCCTGCCGTCGTCATCGGCATGGGTGGCTCGATCCCGATTGTCGGCGATTTTCAGAAGATGCTCGGCATGGAATCGCTGCTAGCAGGCTTCGCGCTCGCCGATGACCGGATCCATTCCCCGAACGAGAAATACGACCTCATGTCCTATCACAAGGGAATCCGCTCCTGGATTCGCATCCTGGACCGCCTCGTTCAGGCGTGATTGCGAAGCCTGGGCCTCGGCGGCCAGGTTTTGCCGCCGGGGTTCGACAGCAGGCAATGCATCCGAGGAATGGAGCGGACGGCTCTCTTCTTCGCACGTGCGAAGGGCCCTTCAAAAGCGAAAGGCCGGGTTTGCCCGGCCTTCGTCCCGATCGTGAGGCTGCCAGTACATCCGTGGTCAACCTGCCCGATCATGAATTGCGTTTTGAGTTATATCTCAAAACCATTTCTGCAGATTAAGCAGACATGGTTAACAATTCGTTAACGGTGAGATGGTGGTTTTGTGACGGGAATACAAGGGGAGGCGCCGGATGCGGCTGCATGTCCCGAACCGGAGCGCCCGGAGAGGGTGCCCGGAAAGACAAAACCCGGCGCGGGAGGAGCGCCGGGTTTCGAATGCTGACTGGCAATTTATTGGGAGGAGGAGGATTGCCAGTCTCCACGAAGGACGCTGGGAGGAGGAGTGCGTCGCTTCGATGGTTGTAATGTACACCGCCCAGCCGGATTTAAAACCATTAATGCTGCAGTGCAGCGTTGCAAAAATAACATGGCTAAAAAACGGGCTTGCCCGCGAATCGCCTATTTTTTATACAAGGACCCCATGAGCCTCGCATCCGTCCGCAGTTTCTTCGCCACCCACGCCCCAGAAATCGACGTCCTCGTCACGGAGGCGAGTTCGGCGACCGTCGCCCTTGCGGCCGAAGCCCACGGCGTCGAGCCCGACCAGATCGCAAAGACGCTCTGCGCCCGTGTGGGCGACCGCGTGATCCTTGTCGTCATGGCCGGCACCGCGCGTCTCGACAACAGGAAGTTCAAGGATCTCTTCGGCTCGAAGCCCCGCATGCTGGGCGCGGAGGAGGTGGAGGCGCTGACCAGCCATCCCGTCGGCGGCGTCTGCCCCTTCGGCCTGCCGGCGCCGCTTCCGGTCTATTGCGATCTCTCGCTGAAAGCGTTTTCCGAAGTCGTGCCGGCTGCCGGCGCGATCAATGCCGCCGTGCGCATTCCGCCCGAGCGCATGGCGGAGCTCGTCAACGCCGAATGGGCCGACCTGGCACAGCCGCCCAAGGCCGAAACGCCAACCGAAGCAGGCAATTAACGTCCTGTTAACCGCCCCTTAAATAGCCGCAATCTATAGTCATCCGCTCGAAGCTCGGGACGCGCCGATCGCGCGGGGCCCGCTCCATCACAGCGAGCACGGGGTAAGACGGGAGCCGATGGCAGGCAGGAACAGGGTGAGGCAGAAGATCGAGCCTTCTTTCGGAGGCGTCGGCGGCGACGATGACGGCGAAATCCGCATCGATGCCGGCGACCGCATCGGCGGATCGCGCGGCCAGCGCACCGCACCGAAGGCGAAGACGGCAAGCGCCCGCAAGGGCGAGCCGCGCGCCAAGCGCGCCCGCCGGTCGTCGAGCCCCTTCGGCCTCTTCCGCTTCCTACGCCGCCTCGTCTACTGGAGCATCGTGCTCGGCATCTGGGGTGCGATCGCCGTCGGCGGCCTCGTCATCTATTATGGCGCGCGCATGCCGAGCGCCGACAGCTGGAAAATCCCGGACCGGCCGCCGAACGTGCGAATCACCAGCGTCGACGGCACCACGATCGCCAATCGCGGCGTGACCGGCGGCGAGGCGCTCGCGCTCGCCGAAATGTCGCCCTATATCCCCGAAGCGCTCGTCGCCATCGAGGACCGGCGCTTCTACAGCCATTTCGGCATCGATCCGCTCGGCCTTGCCCGCGCCTTCGTCACCAACCTCACCTCCGGCCACATGGTGCAGGGCGGTTCGACGATCACCCAGCAGCTCGCCAAGAACATGTTCCTCTCGCCCGACCGCACGCTGGAGCGCAAGGTGCAGGAAGTGCTGCTCGCGCTCTGGCTCGAGCACAAGTACACGAAGGACGAGATCCTGGAGATGTACCTGAACCGGGTGTTCTTCGGCTCGAACGCCTATGGCGTGGAGGCGGCCTCCCGCCGCTATTTCAACAAGTCCGCCCGCGACGTGACGCTCGGCGAAGCAGCGCTGCTCGCCGGTCTCGTCAAGGCCCCTTCCCGCCTCTCGCCGGCACGTGATCCGGATGCGGCCGAGGCCCGCGCCCAGGTGGTGCTGACCGCCATGCGCGAGGAAGGCATGGTCACTGACTCCGAGGTGAAGACCGCTATGTCCGCAGCCCCGACGCGGGCGAAGAGCTATTGGTCGGGCGCCGAGTTCTATGCCGCCGACATGGTGATGGACGAGCTTCCCGCGCTCATTCCGGGCGGCAAGGTCACGAAGGATCTGGTCGTCGAGACGACGCTCGACATGACGCTCGAAAAGAAGGCGGAGGAAGCGGTCCTCACCGCACTCAGCAACAACGGCAAGAAGTTCGCGGTCTCCCAGGCGGCCCTCGTCTCGATCGACGGCACGGGCGCGATCCGCGCGGTCGTCGGCGGCAAGGATTATGCCGAAAGCCAGTTCAACCGCGCCACCAAGGCGCGCCGCCAGCCGGGGTCCGCCTTCAAGCCCTTCGTCTATGCGGCCGCCCTCGAAATGGGCGATACGCCGGCAACGGTCTACAACGATACCCGCATCCGCATCGGCAACTGGACGCCCGAGAACTACGAGGGCAAGTACAACGGCCCGGTGACGCTGACGGAAGCGCTCGCCCGCTCGCTGAACACGGTCGCGGCGCAGCTCGTCATGCATGCGGGGCCGGACCGGGTGATAAAGCTCGCCCGGCGATTCGGCATCACCTCGCCGCTCCAGTCCAATGCCTCGATCGCGCTCGGCACGTCGGAAGTCAGCCTGATGGAGCTGACGGCGGCCTATGCCTCCTTCCAGAACGGCGGCTACAAGGCGACCCCACACCTCATCCGCCGCGTCTCGACGCAGGACGGCAAGGTGCTCTACGAGAACACCTACGACACCCCGCCGCGCGTGCTTTCCGAACAGGTGGCCGTGGACATGAACTACATGATGGGCCAGGTGATCGCATCCGGCACCGGCAAGAAGGCGGCGCTGCCCGGCTGGCAGGTGGCGGGCAAGACCGGTACCACCCAGTCCTACCGCGATGCGCTCTTCGTCGGCTTCACCAGCAATCTGACCACCGGCGTCTGGTTCGGCAACGACGATGGCAAGTTCATGAAGAAGGTCACGGGCGGCGGCCTGCCCGCCATGACCTGGAAGACCTTCATGGTGGCCGCCCATCAGGGCCTCTCGCCCGCGCCGCTCTTCGGCAACGGCATGCCGTCGGGGCAGGCCATGCCCGGCGCGCCGCTCACCGTCAGCGACGTCATCACCGGCAACCCGGACGCCTATCCCGAAGCGCCCCCCGGCGATGCGCCCGAAAGCGTGGACATGACGCCCGACCCGAACCTCGTCATACCCGAGGGCGGCGAGCGGGTGCGCCCCCGCCGCACCACGCTTCTCGACATCCTCATGGGGAATTAGAGCGGAGAGCTAAAAACTTGCGCGCAGCGCTTGCATGGCCCGCGCAAGGCCCCCATGTCATGGGAAGCGGTCACCCTTCCTGCAGCGCAAGACGCAAAGGCCGGGAAGCCCTCGGAAAAAGCGGGGTTTGCCCTGTTTTTTGAGCCTTTCCCGACCGCCTGACGCCTTGCAGGGAAGAAAACCGCTTCTTATATACGCGGCATCACGGCGGGCACTGCCCGCAGCAAACTGAAATCATCCCGTTAGGGGCTGTCATGCGGAATGCCTGACTGGGGTTCCGGCAGCCTGCTTCAAGGAGAGTAGACATGGCGAAAGTAATTGGTATCGACCTCGGA
>CAMFHT010000021.1 GCA_945952245.1 uncultured Rhizobium sp.
GGGTTAGGGGTGGGGGTAACCCTGAGAAAACCGTCTGTAGTGAATACTGCAATCAGCCGCGCCGGTCCGGCACCAGGCTTCCCACCGCCAGCACCAGCCAGCCGGCGATCATCAGCATGCCGCCGCTGGGGGCGGCCATGGGGAAGAGGCCTTCGCCGCGATAATGGCGGCTCAGGAGATCGAGCGCAAAGAGTGCGGTGCCGGCCGCGATTGGCCAGGCGGCATAGAAAGCCGTCTTTCGCCGTTCGGCGAGCATGGAGAGCGCCAGCAAGGTCGGCGCATGCACCAGGCACATGAGGCTCGCATTGCCGAGCAGGTGCGCATCGCCCCCATGCGAGGCTGCGGCGGCGAGCGCCACGCCGGCCGCGCCGAAGAGGCCGGCAAGGAAGGGCAGGATGCGTGTGGCGAGGACCATGGTCATTCCCTGTTCTGCATGTGATGGGCAAGCCGTTCGATCGGCTCCCAGATGATCGCCCGGAGCTTTTCGTGGCTGACCGTTTCGTCGAGCGCCCGGCGGAAGCAGAGCAGCCACTCGTCCCGCTCCAGCGGGCCGATTGCGGCCATGAAGTGCCGGGAACGCAGCCGGGGATGGCCGTATTTCGAGACATAGACCGGCGGGCCGCCGAGATAGCCGATCAGGTATTCGGTGAGCTTTTCCTCCGAGCCCGACATATCCGCCGGATGCACGGCGCGGCAATGGCTCGCCTCCGGCAGCGTGTCCATGAGTTCGTAGAAACGCTTCGTCAGCGCCTTCACGGTCCGCTCGCCGCCAATGGCTTCGAAAAGGGTAATGGTAGCTTCCGACATCAAGAGGTCCCCGTCTTCACGCCCTATGTGCGATGCCAGAGCGCTCCGCGCAAGGACCGAGCGCATGCTGCGACAACGAAGCCCGGGATGTGCATGGTCAGCGGCCAAGATGGATGTTATTTCTAGAAACCGTGTTGAGATATCAATGACGGCTTTTTCCGGTCTTGCTTAACGCATTCTTCCCGGGCTTTGTTTTAGACTGTTCTCATTCAGCCCTTGCTCAAGGCAAGGACGCTTCAACACGCGGGACAGTCGTTGATCATGGAGATGTTTCGTTTCACCGGGCCGTGTACGCGGCGCGACTATGCTGAACTGTGGCTGGCGGCAGTGATCATCGGTGGTCTCATCGCCAGCGCCTGCGCCTCCGGTTGGCTGATGCTGCCGGACGACCGATGCTATCTGCTTTCGGTGGAATACCTGCCTGTCATCCTTCAGGTCATGGCGCCGCTTTCGGCCGTCGGCTGGGCGCTTACCGCCTCCAGCATCCGCCGCAGCCGCGACGCGCGGCTTCCTGTGTCTGCGCCGATTCTTGCCCTTGTCTTCTACCTGCTCGCAGTCACTGCGGTTGGCATCACGCATTCCGGCATGGCGCTTTACCTGCTGAAGGGCATGCTGGTCCTCGCTGCCTGCCTGCTCGGCCTGATCTTCAGCGGTCTCTTCCTGCTCGACGATTTCGGCCTCGATCCGGAGAGGGCGGACAGGGAGGTCAGTGCTCGGCCGCACGGAGAGGCGCTGTTCGGCCGCGTCAAGGCGGCGAAGCTCATGGCCGAGTGGCACCGGCGCGCCGTCCGCCCCAGAGGCTGAGATAAACTGGCCCTATGCAAGAGTTTGGGTTTGAGAGAAGGAGCGGTGAGGCGTAAGGAGATGCGCCCGCCCGCGCATGCCGCCCATGCCATTCATGCCCATTGGATTCCGTGATGCCCGATATCGACAAGTCGCCCCGCTTCCGGCAGTTGCCGCTCATTGCGCTCGTGGCCGGGGGGCTAGCCATCGGCGGTTCGCCGATTTTCGTGCGACTGTCGGAAATTGGCCCCATCGCGACGGCCTTCTGGCGGCTGGCGCTGGCGCTCATCCCGCTCTTCCTCTACGGACTCATCCGCCAGCGCTCGGCACTCCGCCTGCCGAAAAACGCCCGCGACCTCGCGGCGCTCTCTCTGCCCGGCATCTTCCTCGCGGCCGATCTCATCTGCTGGCATCTGTCGATCACGATGACCAGCGTCGCCAATGCCACGCTGCTGATCAATCTGTCTCCCGTCTTCGTGGCGCTCGGGGCCTGGGCGCTCTTCAAGACACCCATCACCCGCCATTTCGTCATCGGCCTCGTGGTTGCCATCATCGGCGTCACGGTGCTGAAGAGCGAGGGGGCAACGGGGCTCGGCGCGGGCAACTGGCGCGGCGATCTCATCGCCATCACCGGCTCGGTCTTCTATGCGGGCTACATGCTGGCGCTCGGTCAGGCGCGCAACCGGTTCGAAACGCTCGAGGTCATGCTCTGGAACACCGGCACGGCGGCGCTCTTCATCCTGCCGGTGGCGCTCGTCTCCGAACCGGTGCTTTTCCCGCCCGACCTGCATGGCTGGGCGCTGGTCGCGGGCCTCGCCATGGTCAGCCATGTGGGCGGTCAGGCCTCGATCATCTATGCGCTGGCCTATCTGCCGACGGCCTTCTCCTCGCTGACGCTGCTGCTGCAGCCTGTCGTCGCCACGCTGCTCGGCGTCTTCCTGCTCAACGAGCCGATCGGCATTCAGGGCATCATCGGCGGTGCGGGTGTGCTCGCCGGCATCCTGATCGCCCGCAAGAACGGAAAGTAGGCGGGGATCAGCGCTTCAGGTCGCCGTTGACGAGCGCCAGAACCAGCCTGGGAATGGCGCCGTCGCGTCCCATTTCGACGCGGTCATAGTCGTTGCTCTGTTTCTGCTGAGCCCGGGATATCGCGCCGAGCCTTTCCGTCATCACGGCCTTGATCTTGCGGCAGCCGGGATCGTCCGGCACGGTCAGCCCCACCGTTGCCGCCTCGATCTCGCGCGTCATCGCCTCGATGAAATCGCCATGACGGCGCTCGTGCGCGGCGATGCCGTCCACGAAGACCTGCCAGTTCTCGCGGGTGGGCGAGGGCAGCGGCTCCGCCGGCTTCGGCAGGGTGGTGGTGATGACGAGTTTCGGAACGGCGCGGGTGAGGACGCAGGACGTGCCCTGCACGTCGTATTTGCGCTGCCAGGTTAACCGGAAATTCGTATGCGCGATCGCCCGGATGCCCTTGCCGACGACCGGTCCCCGATGGCCGATGTCCTGGTAGAGCTCGATGCCGGAACGGCCCCGGACGGGATAGGTCACCACGCGCTGCTCGGGCTTCCAGTCTGCAAGGGCGGAAGAGGCGAGTGCGGCAGCCAGGAGGGTCGTTGCGGCAAGGCGTTTCATCATAGGTCGTGGATCTTCACGTCTGGCACCACCGCCCTGGCGATCTCGCAGAGATGGCGGTGATGGGTGAGGTAGATGACCTGGCCGATGCCGGCCATACGCCCGAACAGGCGGAACACCTCCTCCGAGCGCAGTTCGTCGAAGGTTTCCATAATGTCGTCGGCGATGAAGGGCACGGGCGGCCGCACCTCCGCAAACTCCTCGTAGCCCGCAAGCCGGAGCGAGAGGTAGAGCTGATAGCGCGTGCCGGTGGACATGACGTCCGTGAGCCGCGAGCCGCCGTCGCGGGTGATCGCGATCAGCGTGTCGCGCTCCTTTTCCGGGCGCGTGGAAAGGCCCGAATAATCGCCGCGGGTGATCATCTGGAAAGCTTCCGACGCCCGCCGCATCATGGTCGAGCGGTGCCGCTCGCGGTAGAGGTCGAGCGCGCTGCCGGCAGCGAGCGCCCCGGTGCGGAGCTTCAGGTAGCGCAGGGCCAGGTCCTCGATCGAGAGCAGCACCGTCGCGCGTTCCGCCTCTATCGCGGCCACGGCGCTATCGCCGCCCACCTGCTCGAGCTTGCTGCGGGCAACGGTGAGGCGGCCATAAAGTTCGCGCGCTTCTTCCGTCAGCCGTTCCACCCGCTCGGACACGAGCGATTGCTCCTGCTCCAGGCTCGCCTCGTCCAGGCCGGACACGGTCTCCATGGCGGTTGCAAGATCCGGGGCGCGGAGATCGGCGATGATCTGGCCGGCAAGTTCGCGCTCGCGGGTTTCCAGCCGGTCCCGCTCGGCGAGCCGTTCCAGCTGCTCGCTCGCCTCGGTGAGCGTTTCCACCGAAAGCGCGCCAATGAGGCGCGCGCGGTCCGCCGCATGTTCGGCCATCTCGGCCTTGAGCTTTCGGCGTTCGGCCTCGCGTTCTTCGATCTGCCGTGCCTTGTCGGCGCTTGCCTCGTCGGCCCGCCGGGCGGCGTCGAAGCGGGCGGTCAATGCTTCGTCGGCGCTGCGGATATCGTCTACACGGCATTCGATGCCGGCGAGGCCGCAGAGCGCGATCACGTCCGCCGCAAAGGCCTGCTGGTCCTGCTCCATGAGGTCGATGCGGTGGGCAAGCTGTTCGCGCTCCCTGAGCAGCGCCGGAAGCTCCGTCAAGGCATCGAGATTGGCCCGGACGGCGCTGACGCCGGTGTCCGTGCCGAACCATGTCTCCGACAGCGCCGTCTCCCATTCTGCCTGCCAATGGGCCGCAGCATCGAGAGCGTCCTGGTGTTCGCGGGCCCGCTCGCGCGCATCGGCCTTCAGCCGGCGTTCCTGCTCCTCGATGGCGGCGAGGCGCGCGGCCTCCTTTTCGGCAGCAGCGACATGGCGTTCGGCAAGCTGGAACAGCGTATCCGCAGAGGCCCGCGGCGGCACGGCGATACCGGCCTCCGACAGTGCCGCGGCAAAGCTGTCGAGCTCGCCACGAATCTCCTCCGCGAGATCCGCCACCTGCCGCTCTGCTTTCTCGAGGTCGGACCGCTTTGCGAGCCAGTCCCGGTGCCGGTCGGTAAAGCTCGCCAAGCGGAAGATGCGTTCTTCCGCCTCCTCGCCGGAGCCCAGCCCATCGGGGCTTGCGGCGGCGATCACGGTGGCAAGCCGGGCGATCTCGTCCTCCGCCCCGGCCAGCAATTCCTGCTCCCGTTCCAGTGCAGCCTCGGCGAGGATACGCCGGTTTTCCGCCTGGCGAAGTTCCGCAAGGTCGTGTGCCCGCGAGAGGCGAAGCGCGGTCGCCGCATCGTCCCGGTGAAGCGCGGCCTCGAAGGCGGCGGCGGTGGTTTGGTCTAGCTTTGCGAGATGCGCCTGCCAGAGCCGGTCTCGCTCGGTGCGAAGGCTGGCCGCGGTGACGTCGTCCAGCGCCTCGGCCCCGGCGCGCAGCGATGCCGTGCGTGCGAGCGCCTCGCGCCGCTCCGTCTCCAGCGTGCGGATGCGCTCCCGGTGTGCGGAGCGGCGGCGGGAAAGGTCGGTCGCCTCGTCCCGCCAGCGATCGAACTGGCGGCGGTCCGGCGGCGCAAAGGCGGCAAGCGCATCCTCGTCCATCTCGACCTGGCCGAGAGCCATCCGCGCTGAATCCACATCCTGGCGCAGGCGCGAAAGGGCGCGCTCCTCCACGGCCAACCGATGCGGGCGGTCGCTGCGCTGCAGCTGTTCCGAAAGTCGCGCCAGTATCTGCCAGCCGGTATCCCCACCGGTGTCACCGAGCCGCTCGCGCTCCTCGGCAACTTCCGCCAAGAGCGACTGGATGCGCTTCATCTCGCGGTCGCTCGAAACCCGCGCCGTCTCGATACCGGAGCGCTCCTCGATCAGGTCGCGCAGGCGGCTCACAAGCCGGGCGGGCAGGATCAGGCTGGCCGGATCTTGTTCGCCGGCACGATCGAGCGATTTCAACAGCAGGGCGAGCGCCGCATCCTGCTCTATGCGCTTGCTGCGGCGGCTCGGAAGGTCGAGTTCCGCAGAGCGATGGCGGGCGCGGCTGTCGGCCAGCGCCTCGATGCGGGCGGAAAGGGAAAGCAGCGCGGTATCCGGCTCGATCCCCGCATGCTCAAGCCGTAGCCGTTCGATTGCTTCGTCCAGGAGCCGGCGGCGGGTCTCAAGCCGGGTCTCATCCTGCAGGAGCCGCGGCAGGAGTGCCGTCAGTTCGCGCGAGGGGCGGGGAAGTCCCGTCATGTCCTGCAACTGCGCCGTGACGCGCTTCAGCTCCGTCGCAGCCGGCAGCGCGCGCAGAAGCCGCGTCACTTCGCCAAGCCTCTGGCGCTGAGCCGCGAGTTCCGTTTCCGCCGCCTCGTGCGCCCTGGCCGCCTGGGCTTCCGCCGCGGAAAGCGCCGCAAAGGCCGAGGCCTGCACGTCGATCTCGCCGCGCCTTTCCTTGAGCACGGCAAGTTTCGCCTTCATTTGCGCAAGCTCGGTCTTCGAGGCACGTTCGCGATAGAGCCCGTCCGCCTCCGCCCGCATGCCGGTCAGCACGCGCGAAATGTCGGCAAGCCCGGCGCTCGCGGAAAAGAGCAGGGCGCCGAGATCGCCCTCGCTCTTCAGGATGTCCTCGCCGCCTTCCTTCAGCGACTGGTCGTCCAGCGAAAACATGGTGCGGTAGGCATCGCGCCCGATACCGCCGAGGGCGGAGGACAGCAGCGCCTCGTTGACCGGCTGTCCGCGCGGGTCCGTCAGCGTGTTCGCCTTCTTCTTGGTGCGCACCAGTTCATGGCTTTCGCCGGCGAACTCCAGGGACCCGCCGATCTGCAATGTCTCGTTGGGATGCAGGAAGCTGTAGGGTGTCTTGAGCGGAATGCCGAACAGGAGGTCGAGCCAGGCCGAAAAGGCGGTCGACTTGCCGGCCTCGTTCAGGCCGTAGACGATGTGGAAATCGGCCTTGCCCGGCGTGGCCTTGCCGAAATCCAGCACCTTGTCTGTGAACTTGCCGTAGCGGGTGAGATCGAGGCGATTGAGGCGCATGGATCAGCCCGCCTCCGGTGCGGCGGCCTTCAGCCGCGCCACGATGTCTTCGCCGCTTTCCTTCATCAGCCAGTCGAGGAAGGCGTCGAGCTCCTCCTCGCTGTTGCCGGTGAAGCGGCGGGCTTCGGTGGGCAGATAGTCGCGCAGTTCCAGCACCATTTCGCGCACGTCCTCGCGGAAGCCGTGGCCGGTGACGATTTCCGCCTGCATCAGGGCCGCGAGCTCGAAGACCGGGTCTGCCGTCCCGGCCCGCACGGCGGCGCTGCCGGCGAGGTCCAGCTCGACCTTGTCGATCCAGGTGCGGCCGACCGCTTCGCCGCGCTGCTCGGCCTCGGCCTTCAGGAGATCGAGGTCGCGGCGGATCTGGAAGGCGAGATCGCTCGCCCCCGTGAGCTTCAGCCGCGCCACCAGGTGCGGCGAGCGGGTGCGGGCGCGCTTTTCTTCCAGCGCCCTGCCGATGCGGTGCACGAGGTCGCGCCAGTCGGCGGCATCGGAAATGTCCAGCGTCACGCGTGCAAATTCGGCGATGCTCGTCAGCCGCTCCTCGACGGAGATGCGCCGGTCATCGCCGACCGTCACCAGCGAGACCGTCTTTGGTCCCGCCTCGTTGATGTCGCGGCCCTGCGGCATGCCGGGCATGATCACGGTGCGCGCACCTGCATGCGCCTGCCGCTGGTGGATATGGCCGAGCGCCCAGTAGTCCATGCCCGCGGCATGGAGTTCCGCCACGCTGCAGGGCGCATAGGGGTCGTGGCCCGGCGCGCCGGCAAGCGATGTGTGCAGAAGCGCGATGTTGACGCTGTCGGCCACGGGCGCGCGGAACTTGGCAAGAAGGCTTTCTGGCGCCTGCGGTTTCGCAAAGCTCAGGCCATGGATCGCGACCGGCAGGGCGCCCGCCCGGATCTCGATGGTTTCTGCGCGTGCGCCAAAGACCTTGACGGTGGGCGGCAGCACCAGTTCCTGGGTGATGCGGGAGAGCGCATCATGATTGCCGCGGATCTTGTAGACGGAAATGCCGGCTTCCGAGAGCCGCTGCATCTGGCTCGCGAGGAAGCGGGCCGTCTTCATCGAGGTCTGGTCGCCGTCATAGAGATCGCCGGCGATGACGAGCGCGTCCACGCGCTCCTCGAGGCAGAGATCAACGATGGCGACGAGCGCCTGCCGGGTCGCGTCGCCGATCAGTTCCGCGAGATCGGGATTGCGGAGCGAGAGCGTGCGGAGCGGGCTGTCGAGGTGCAGGTCTGCGGTGTGGATGAAGCGGAAGGCCATTTCCACTAGTTAAGCCCCTGCGGCGGGGGCCGCAAGGGCTCAATCGTCGTCATCCCCTGCCGTGAACGGAGAGTGAACCTTCAGTTCGCCTCGCTCGCCCCGTTGAAGCGGCAGACGGTATAGCCGTTTGCGCGGCCCTTGTTGGTGCAGGAGGCCGGGCGGGCATGCTCCGGTGGCGCCTCGACGGCCTCGTCGATGGTGAGCGCGCCGTTCTCGTAGCTGATCTCGTAGTTGAAAAGCCCGCTGCCAACCGCGCCGAACAGGTTGTCGGTATAGGTGCCGATGGCGGAACCGGTGGCGAGGCCGGAGACGCCGGTGACGCGGTCATGGCCGAGCAGGCCGCGGATCTTGAAGCCGTTCACCTTCTCGCGCCCGTCGAAGAATTTCCGGGTGGTGTTGCCGGCAACCAGCAGGTCCGCCTTGAAGATCGCGATGCCGCCATTCTCGTAGGCGATGTCGTAATTGCCGAGGCCGCGGCCGGTCGCGCCGAAGAGCCCGTCCACATAGGTGCCCACATCGGTGCCCTGCGCACTGCCGGAGACGCTGGCGACATTGTCATTCCCGAAGAGGCCCTGGACGCTGTAGCCGTTCTTGCGCGCGGTGGCGTCGTAGGTCACGGC
This sequence comes from uncultured Rhizobium sp., assembly GCA_945952245.1. Classification (GTDB taxonomy): domain Bacteria; phylum Pseudomonadota; class Alphaproteobacteria; order Rhizobiales; family Rhizobiaceae; genus Gellertiella. The sequence continues at coordinate 8,579 of CAMFHT010000021.1, forward strand.
GGTCTTGTCACCGGTAATGGTCAGCCTGGCGCGGTTTACGGTCAGGCCGCCGTTCACATAGGTGATGTCGTAGTTCGAGAGACCCGTGCCGGTCGCACCGGAGAGATTATCGCCATAGCTGCCGGCATTGGTGCCCATGCCAAGGCCTGACACCGCATTCACCTGGTCATTGCCGAAGAGCCCGGCAGTGCTGAAGCCATTGCGGTGTGCCGCTGCATCATAGGTGACGTTGTCATTGTTGCCGGTGATGGTAAGGCCTGCCCGGTTCACGGTCAGCCCGCCGTTCACGTAGGTGATGTCGTAGTTGGACAGTCCGTTGCCGGTCGCGCCGAAGAGCGTGTCGCCATAGGTGCCGGCATTGGTGCCGGATGCGCGTCCGGAGACGGCGGTGACGCTATCGGAGCCCATGAGGCCGGCAACGCTGTAGACATTGATCTTGCCGGTGGCGTCATAGGTGGTGGATGCATGGCCACCGGTGATGGTGAGGCCGGCCCGGTTCACGGTCATCCCGCCGTTCACATAGGTGATGTCGTAGTTGGAGATGCCGTTGCCCGTCGCGCCATAGAGCATGTCGCCATAGGTGCCCGCATTGGTGCCGGTTGCACGGCCGGAAACGCCGGTAACGCTGTCGGACCCCAGGAGCCCGCTGACGCTGTAGAGATTGACCTTCTGGGTCGCGTCATAGACCGAGGCCGTATGGGCGCCGGTAATGGTGAGGCCTGCCCGGTTGATGGTCATGCCGCCATTCACGTAGGTGATGTCATAATTGGAAAGCCCGTTGCCGGTGGCGCCCGAAAGGGTGTCGGCATAGGTGCCGGCATTGGTGCCCACCGCCCGGCCCTGGACGTTCGAGACGCTGTCCGAACCGAAGAGACCCGCGACGCCGTAGGTATTGGTGCGCGAGGTCGTGTCGTAGGTGTGGGTCGTTTGGCCGCCGGTAATCGTCAGCGCCGCACGGTTCACGGTGAGCCCGCCATTCACATAGGAAACATCGTAGTTCGAGAGGCCCGTGCCGGTCGCGCCCGAGAGGTTGTCGGCATAGCTGCCGGCATTGGTGCCGGAGGCGAGGCCCGAGACCGATGTGACGCTGTCGGTGCCAAAGAGGCCCGATGTGGTGAAGGTATTGGTGCGGCTGGTGCCGTTATAGGTGGCGACGGTGTTCCGTCCGGAGACGGTCAGCGCCGCGCGGTTCACGGTCAGCCCGCCGTTGACATAGGCGATGTTGTAGTTGGAGAGCCCGGTGCCGGTCGCGCCCGAGAGGTTGTCCGTGTAGCTGCCGGCATTGGTGCCCGAGGCCAGGCCCGAGACTGATGTGACGCTGTCGGTGCCGAAGAGGCCATTCGTGCCGAAGGTGTTGGTTCTTGTGGTGCCGTTATAGGTGAGGGCGGTGTTGAGGCCGGAGACCGTGAGGTTCGCCTTGCCGATGGTGAGGCCGCCATTGACGTAGGCGATGTTGTAGTTCGAGAGCCCGGTACCGGCCGCGCCGGAGAGGTTGTCCGTATAGCTGCCGGCATTGATGCCAGAGGCGAGACCGGAGACTGCGGTCACGCTGTCGGAACCGTAGAGGCCATTCGTGCCGAACGTGTTGGTGCGGTTCGTGCCGTTGTAGGTGAGGGCGGTGTTGAGGCCGGAGACCGTGAGGTTCGCCTTGCCGATGGTGAGGCCGCCATTGGCGTATGAGATGTTGTAGTTCGAAAGGCCGGTGCCGGTGGCGTTGGAGAGACTGTCGGTGTAGCTGCCGGCATTGGTGCCGGAGGCAAGACCGGAGACTGCGGTGACGCTGTCGGAACCGAAGAGGCCGGACGTGCCGAAGGTGTTGGTGCGGGCAGTGCCATTGTAGGTGAGGGCCGCGTTGCCGCCGGTGACCGTCAGGTTCGCGCGGCTGATGGTCAGGCCGCCATTGACGTAGGCGATGTTGTAGTTCGAGAGGCCCGTGCCGGTCGCACCGGAGAGGCTGTCGCTGTAGCTGCCGGCATTGGTGCCGGAGGCGAGGCCGGCAACGGCGGTGACGCTGTCGGTGCCGAAGAGGCCCGAGGTACCGAAAGTGTTGGTCCTGGCCGTACCGTTATAGCTGGCGACCGTGTTGCCGCCCGTGACGGTGAGGGCCGCGCGGTTCACGGTGAGGCCGCCGTTCACGTATGCGATGTTGTAGTTGGAGAGGCCGGTGCCGGTGGCGCCGGAGAGGTTGTCCGTATAGCTTCCGGCATTGATGCCCGAGGCGAGGCCCGAGACGGCGGAGACCGAGTCCGTGCCGAAGAGGCCCGAGGTGCCAAAGGTGTTGGTGCGTGTGGTGCCGTTATAGGTCTGGGCGGTGTTGCCACCGGAGACGGTGAGGGCCGCGCGGTTCACGGTGAGCCCGCCGTTGACATAGGCGATGTTGTAGTTGGAGAGGCCGGTGCCGGTCGCGCCGGAGAGGTTGTCCGTATAGCTGCCGGCATTGATGCCGGAGGCAAGACCGGAGACGGCGGTGACGCTGTCGGTGCCGAAGAGACCCGTGGTGCCGAAGGTGTTGGTGCGGGTGGTGCCGTTATAGGTCTGGGCCGTGTTGCCGCCGGAGACGGTCAGGTTCGCCTTGCCTATGGTGAGGCCGCCATTTGCGTAGGCGATGTTGTAGTTCGAGAGCCCGGTGCCGGTCGCGCCGGAGAGGTTGTCGGCATAGCTGCCGGCATTGGTGCCGGAAGCGAGGCCGGAGACGGCGGTCACGCTGTCGGAACCGAAGAGGCCGGACGTGCCGAAGGTGTTGGTGCGGGTGGTGCCGTTATAGGTGAGGGCAGTGTTGAGGCCGGAGACCGTGAGGTTCGCCTTGCCGATGGTGAGGCCGCCGTTCACGTAGGAGATGTTATAGTTGGAAAGGCCGGTGCCGGTCGCGCCCGAGAGGTTGTCGCTGTAGAGGCCCGCGTTTGTGCCGGAGGCGAGGCCGAGCACGCTGGTGACTGTGTCGGAGAACAGCAGGCCCGTGGTGTTGAACTGGTTCGTCTTCGCCGTGCCGTCATAGGTGGCGGTGTTGTTCGTGCCCTGAACGGTCAGGTTCGCCTTGTTCACGGTCAGCTGGCCGGTGGAGGCAAAGGCGAGCGCATAGCCGCTGGTGGCGGCAAGCGTGTTCTGCGCGACCGTCATGCCATAGGTTCCGACATTGGCCGTTGCCGCAGCGCCTGTCGAGGAAACCGAGGCCGAACCGCTGAGCGCGGTGGCGGCGCTATCACCCAGATAGGCATTGGCCACGCCTGCGTCGAAGCCCGTCACGCCATAGGAGCCGGCGATCGCCGAGGTTGCGTTCACGCCATAGGTCTTTGCCGTGGAGGTGGAAGACACGGTCAGCGTCGGCTGTGCGGCGAAGACGTAGCGGTTGCCGGTTTGGCTGGGCGAGGTGCCCCAGCTCGTGTTCCAGATGGCGGTGTTGCCGCTGTTCAGGTTGTTGAAATTGCTGCCGGTCGCATTCGGCAGGAAGAGCAGCCAGCGCCCGCTCGAGGCGGACAGCGCACTGGCGCCCTTGTTGTTGAAGAAGTTGCGGCCTGCGCCGAGCTTGATCGCATCGCCCGTGGCGGAAGACGCGATCGTGGCGGCCGCGCCGATGGTGAGATCGGAGGTGGAGCCCGTGGCCTGGACCGAGACCGCGCCGCTGGAACTGATCGAGCCGAGCGTCACGCTCTTCGAATTGGTGAGCGTATAGGCGCCGACCGTGCCGGTGGCGGAGGCATTGTCCACCTTGTTCGCGCCGGTGAGCGAGACCGTGCCCGCACCCGTGGTGACGAAGCTGCCCGCGGTCAGCACGCCCGTGCCGGAGAGTGTCGCGCCGGAGGCGACCGAGGTGTTTGCCGTGCCCGCCCCGACGTTCCAGGAACCGGTGAGGTTGACGGTGCCGCCATTGACGGTGGTCGTGCCGGTTTCGGTGTTTGCGCCGGAAAGGGTCAGCGTCCCGGTGCCCGCCTTGGTGAGCGCCAGGGTGCCGGTGCCGTTCTGCAGGGTGCCGGAGAAGGTGGTGGAGGCATTGCTGCCGCCAGCGGTGAGCGTGGCGGCCGTTGCGGACGAATTGGTGACGGTGCCGCCGCCCGCGAGCGATCCGAGGGTTACCGATCTGCCGGCGAGGTCGAGCGTCGTGCCACTCGCGACGGTCGTGGCAGAGCTGTTGCCGAAGGCCGTCGTCGAGCCCGCCTGCAGCGTGCCGCCATTGATCGTGGTCGCGCCGGTATAGGTGTTGTTGCCGGAGAGCGTGAAGGTGCCGGTGCCGGACTTGGTCAGGCTGACGGTGCCGATGCCGTTCGCGATCGTGCCGGAGAAGCTGGTCGAGGTGTTGGCAGCGCCGGTGTCGAGCGTCACACTGCCGGCGGCACTGCTGGAAACGGCGCCGCTTCCGGCCAGCGAGCCGATCGTCTGCGAGTAACCGCCGAGATCGATCGCGGTGGATGCGGCCACCGAGACGGCCATGCCGCTGCCGAGCGCCGTGGCGGAGGCGGTCTTGATTGTCCCACCCTGCACGTCGAGGGTACCGGAATAACTGCCCGTGCCGCCGAGCGTGAGCGTGCCCGTACCCTGCTTCGTCAGCGTGACGGTGCCGGTGAGCGAATTGATGGTGCCGCTGAAGTTGGACGATGTATTGGTCCCGCCGACTGTGAGGCCGGTCGCGCCGGTGCCGGCCGTCTTGGTGATCAGACCGCTTCCGCCCAAACCGCTGAAAATAGCGGTCGCTCCGTCTGCCAGATCGAAGGTTGCCGTCGAGCCGAGGTTGAGCACGGAGGAATTTCCGCTCCAGTTCATGCTGCTGAGCGCATTCTTCCAGAGGGACGTACCCAGCAGGCTGAGCGTGCCGGAGAGCCCCATGGTAAGCGCGGTAGAACCGGAATTGGCAGTCTGGGTCAACGAGGAATTGCCGGTGAAGGTCAGCGTGCCCGCGCCGCTGATGCTCGATACTGTGGCGCCGAGGTCGTTCGAGGAGTTGAAGAGATCGAGTGTCGCGCCCGAGGCGATGGACGTGCTGCGCCCGACGTTGAAATAGGGCTGGCCGCTGATCCTGAGCGTGCCATTGCTGACGGTGGTGTTGCCGGTATTGGTATTCAGGCCCGAAAGCGTCAGCGTGGCGGTGCCGGTCTTGGTGAGGCCGAGCTTGCCGGCGCCATCCTGCATTACGCCGGAGAAGGTTGGTGGAGGTGTTGGCGCTGCCGGTCGTGAGCACGGCGGCAGAGGCACCGGAATTGGTGAGCGTGCCGGCCCCGGACAGGGCCGTGACCGTGCTGTTGAAGCCGCCGAGATCGACGGTCGCGCCGGAGGCGATCGACAGGGCCGCATAGCTGCTGAGGCCATTGACGGAGCCCGCCTTCAGCGTGCCGCCATTGACGACCGTGCTGCCGTAATGGGCGGAGGTCGCGCCAAGGGTGATCGTTCCGGTCCCGGCCTTGGTGAGGTTCACGTAATATCCGGCACCGCTGGCGAAGCCGCCCAGGAAGGTGCTCGAACCGTTGTTGACGCCGATGGTGAAGGTGCTCGGGCTGCTGCTGTTGGTCGTCCCGGCGGTGATGGCGCCGTTGCCGGTCAGCTTGTCGAAGATCGGGTTGAGGCTGCCGGCAGTGAACGTCGCACCGGAGGCGACGTTCAGGTCGCCCTTGTTGTTGGTATAGGAGAAGCCCGTCGCGCCGCCGTTGAACAGGCCGCCCTGGATGTCGATGAGGCCGCCCGGATCCATGGCGACGGCGATGGTCGACGTGCCGCCGCCGCCGTAAACCGGGCCGGTCCCTGTCTTCTGGACCGTGCCGCCGCCGGTAATGGTCGTATACGTTCCGCTCCAATAGGTGAAGGATCGTTGGCCGCCGGAATTATCGAGCTGCATGACGGCGCCGGGCTTGATGTCGTATTGCGTGAAGCTGTTCGCGCCGCCGACCGACAGGACGCCGGAATTGACGTTCAGGCGGCCGCCCACAGTCGTGTTGACGGTGAAGGTGAGGCTGGGCGTCGCGATGCCCCCCACATATGCCGAGGCCGGGCCGTTATAGGTCACGGTGCCGGACCCGCCGATATTGCCGATCGAGCCATTGGCATTCGGATTGGTCTGCGTGAACGTCAGGTTGTTGTAGGTGAAGAGATTGGTACTGGCCGAGTTGATGCCACCCGCGCCACCGGCAATGAGGTTGATCGCAGCGCCGGAATTGCTTGCCGTGATCGACGCATTGATCTTCAGGTCGCCGGCCGCGTTCAGGGTCAGGGTCGTCGGCGCATTCCAGGTCAGCGGTGCCGAGAGCGTGATGTCGCCTGCCTCGCTGCCGCTGGAGCCGGTGGTGACATTGACGCTGGCCGTGTTGAGCGTGGAGCTCAGCGTCGCAATGTTGATGTTCGCGCCCGAGCCCGTGGCGGCGAAGCCGGACTGGTTGCTGTTCGCCAGGGATGAGATCGTGAGGTCATAGGGGTCGAGCAGCAGCGTGCCGGCCTTGCCGCCATCGGAAAGCAGGTTGACATGGCCGTCGTAGCGGTAGGTGCCGTGGCTCGAGACTTCCACGTCGCCGCCGTCGCCGCCATGGCCCATGGAGGTGATGGTGCCAAGGAACTGGGTGTTCTCGTCCGACCAAACCGTGACGTCGCCGCCGCGGCCCTTCGCGCCGGTGGCGGTGATGGTCGTCTGATCGTCGATCAGGGCCTCGCGGGCGGTCGTCACGCCCGGAACCGCCGCGCCATGCCAGCCGCCGCCGATCGAAACCGCGCCGCCGCTCTTGCCCTTCACGTCGATGTCAGCCCCGGCAATGAGGATGTGGTCGCCACCGATCCGGACCGTGCCGCCCTTCTTCTTCTGGGACGAAGCCTTGACCTTGCCGGAGACCTTCACGCCGCCCTTGCCGCCGTCGAAGATGACGGTGCCGCCGACCTTGCGGACGGAGGAGACGTTGACTTCGCCGGACATGTTCACGAGGTTGCGGACCACCTTGCCGGCCGCGGACGCCTTGATCTCGACGCGCCCGCCCTCCGCCCGGATCTTGCCGGACATGGTCACGCCCTCGGGATCGGCGAGCGTCGAGGGGGCGGCGATCTGCATGAAGCCGGTGCCGGTCGGGTCGAGCGTGATCTCGGAGCCGACGCCGAGCGCCACCTTGCCGGCGGGCACGTTGATCACCCCGTCATCGTCGACACCGTTGTTGGAGAGAAGCGCGACGAAGCCGCCGTCCTCCGTCTCGATGGAGCCGGAATTCTTGATCTTGCCGCTGGAGCGCCCGGAAAAACGCCGCCGCCCGCGCAGGAAGTCCTCGTCCTTGATGTCGATGGTGGACGCGGTGAAGCTGCCGCCGACCTTTACGGTGCCGCTATGGGTGATGGCGATGCCGTTGGGGTTGACGAGGTAGACCTGGCCATTGCCGGTGAGCGTACCGGCAATCGTGCTGCCTTCTCCGCCCGTCACGCGGTTCAGCACGGCGGCGCTGCGGTCCGGCATCTGGAACGTGACCTGATGGCCCTGGCCGATCGAGAAGCCGTCCCAGTTGATGACGGCGCTGGCACTCGTCTGGTCGATCAGCATGTTCGTGCCATCGGAGGCGATCGAGGCATTGCCCGCCGCGACGTCCGCGCCGACGGGCAGGTGAGCCGTGCCGGCATGGGCCGTGTTGGTCAGGATCGCGATGACGCAGCAGCTGGTCATCAGGCGCTTCAGGAAGAGGTGGCGCCGGGGAAGACGCTTGTGTCCGGCACGCGTCCGTTTCCACCTGTCTGCCTCGAATGACCTTGCTCCGTCGTCCGACTGAGAACCGCGCATATCCGAGCACCTTTGTCCCTGTGCCTATGCCTAATGTCTGGCTTTCGACAATACGGATATGCGCTGAACCTTGATTTCGAATTAAAAATATCATCGTCTGAACATATTGTTTTCATTGGTTAAAACAGTTTGGACAGATTGGGTAAAATTGCGCGTAATGCCTGTGCAACTTCGAAACCTTTGCAAAGGCCACCATACTGGATGCGGGGTCTGTTACCCGCGGAAGATGCCGTGCTGGCTGGCGGCACCCCGGCAGCGAGCGACTGCTGACCCGTCGCGGCTGAAGCGGCGTTCGGATCGCGAGAAATCCGGATTCGCAAACGAAATCAGAAGTTCGCCTATCTGGTTATGAGGAGCGGATGCTACCTCTGGGGTGAAGGCTCTGGTGGAGATGTTCGCGCCATGCTGGAAAGTGCATGCCAGGCACCCTGAAGGCCCATGCGCAGGCTAGTTTTGGGTGGCTCTACCGAAGCGTGCCGCACCCGACAACCGGAGATGAACTTGATGAATGTCAGGCTGAAGAGAGAGTTTTAAAGCCGCTGATTTTAAAAATCAGAACTGCCAGCCAAAGCCGATATTGAAGCATGTATTTTCCGACGTCACCATAGTGTCCATCCAGCGGTGGCCGACCTCGAGATTGAGGTTGAGGGTCTGGCCGTCCGCTGAGGGCGGGCGGAATGCGAAGCGGATGCCGGCGCCCGCGCCCGCCGCCCGCACGACCGGCGCTTCGACGGCGCTTGCCCTGTGCACGTGGCCCATGCCGGCCGCGCCGAAGACATAGGGTTCGGCAAATGTCGGGATCGGCCCGTCGAAGGCGTACTGGGTCGCCAGTTCTCCGCGCGCCGTCCCGCCTTCATCGACCGACAGCGAGCCGGGATCGAGCGGGGACACCGCATCCGAGCCGTCGATGCCGAACTGTTCGGAATTGTACAGGGGGTGCCCGAACGAGCTCTGCGCCTGGACGTTCGCCCGCGCGGTCAGAAGTCCGAAGCTGTGGCTCACGGTAAAGGAGGCGTTGAGCTTCGAGAAATCCGAGCGTGCCCCCGCATGGGTGGGCGGTGCCGTGTCCGCGCCAAAGACGGAGGAGATGTCGCCCAGCCCGCGGGAGAACTTCAGCGAGGCGGAGAACGAGGTGGCCGGCGAAACCTGCTTCTGCCATTCGAGCCCGGCGCGGGCCGCGGCATAGGAATCGTCCGAGAGCGCAACGCCGAAACCGGTCGCCATCACGTTCTGCGAGATGAAGTCGAAGCTCGACGTGGCGATGAGCGTGGTCGAGGCATCCCGGATCAGGGGATAGTTGAGGCGCAACGAGGCGCGCGCCATGCGGTTCGCGCTCTTCGGCACGCCCGGCTCGGTGCGGGGCTCGATCCGGCTCCAGAGCAGTTCGGGCGAGAAGATCAGACCGCTTTCGCCCAGCGGCACCACGGCACCTGTCGCGAGCACCGTCATGCGGGAGGATGGCTGCAGCAATTGTTCGGGAATGCCCTGATAGGCGACATAGACCTGCTCGCCATGGCCGGTCGGGCTGTTGACGCCGGCAGACAGGTTCACGCTTCGCCCGCCGACCGCATTGCTTGCGGAATTATCCACGCTGGCCTTCAGTGCAAAGCGGCGGAAATCGCCGTCCACCACCAGGCTCGTGCCGCCATGGCTCTTGCCGGGCGCCAGCGTGCTGCGCAGCGTCAGCCCCGCGAGATCGCCCGAGATCAGGAGCGCGCGCTCGATGTCGGCCTTCCGGATCGGCTTGCGTCCGACGAGGGCGGAGAGATTCCGGCTCACCGGATCGCGCACCGCCTCGGGCACCTTCGAGGCATCGACGGATTCGATCACGCCATCCGTGATCTGGATTGTGAGCGGTGCACCGGGGGAAACCTGCTGCGGCGGGATGGACAGACGGGTAAGCACGAAGCCCACCTCGGCGAGTTCGGTTTCCGCCTGATGCAGGCGCGAGAAAATCTCGGCGATGGTCTTCTGCTCGCCCGGCTTCATGCTGAGATCGCGGCTGAGGCGCGTCGTCACCGCCGGGGCAGGGCTCTCGTCGCCGGTGAAGACGATGCCCGGAATGGAGAGCTGGACCTCGCCGGCGCCCTCCGGAACCTCCGCACCAGAAAATTGCGTCAGGTCGAGCCGGAAGGTTTTCGGCCGCGGCGCGGGCGCATAGTTTTCCTTCACCAGGCGTCCGGCAAGGGGGTCGCGCGCCTCAGCCCAGGCGGGCAAGAGGAGAACAGCGACCGATATCCATCTCAAACGCCTGAACACCATTTGCATGCGACTTTAAACGAAACGTCTTCAGATTAGCAATCTTTCGGTAAAGTAGTTTTAAACGTGATTAGAAAATAATGATTCGCAGAGCAAGCGTTCCAGGGAGTTTCCAATGGCAAATCCCCATTTCAGGATTCCTTTAACGGCACTGGCCCTCATCGGGGCGATCGGCATCACATCGCCGGAAGTTGCAACCGCTGCCAGCAATAAATCCAAGGGTGCGGCACCGGCTCCCGTGTCGGCACAACCTTCGGTAACAACGGCTTCGTTCGGTGACTGGACGCTCCGCTGCGTCGAGGGCGCCGGCAAGGATGGCGGCGCGGCCTGCGAGGTCATCCAGTCCATCGTGCTCAGCGGTCAGCAGGCGCCGGTGGCCCAGCTCGCGCTCGGTCGGCTCGAGGCAACGGGTGGCCTCCAGGTCACGGTCGTCCTGCCCGTCAATGTCGCGCTTCTTTCTCCGGCCACCGTTTCCGAAGACCCCGCTGGCAAGGACGCGGTGGCACTCACCTGGCAGCGCTGCATTCCTGGCGGATGCTTCGCCTCCGCTCCGGCCGAGGATGCCATGATCGCTGCCTGGAAGGCCGCCTCCACACCAGGGACCCTGTCCTTCGACGATGCCACGGGCCGGAAGGTCGCGCTTCCGTTCTCGCTGCGCGGCCTGACCCAGGCGCTCGAGGCCATGCAGAAATAACCGCGGAAAGATGGCGACGGCGCAGCCTCCTGCGCAGTCGCCCCAGCTGTCCTCGGCCGCCTAGTTGAGGGTCGCGTTTTCAGGCAGCTTCTCCGCCGCATCCTCGCCCGGCCGATCTCCCGACAGCCCCCGCAGCACGTCCCGATCCACGAGGCTGGCCGCCATGGGATGGATGTTGATGGCATGGGTGCCGGCAATGGTATGGAAACCTTTCAGCAAATCCGTCGCCACGTCGCGGTCTGATGCGATGATGTCGAGCAGCCAGACGGTATCGCCGCTCTTCCAGTCTTCCGCCGCGAGGCGCAGCGGGAAAACGCCGGCCGTGATCTGCTCCTTGATTTTCCGGTCAACCTCGTCGGAGACGCTCGCCCAGATGGCGATCGCCGTGACGACGATGCCATCCTGCCCGTTCTCGGGCTGCGGCGCCGTGAAGGCCACGCAGTCCTGCCGCAGCGGATTGATGACCAGATGCGCGAGATCCGCCAGTGTCTGGCTGCGGTAGCGCGCAACCGAACGCATTGCCAGCGTCACCTGCCCGAAGGCCGCTTCCAGCGAGAGACGTGCTCCACGGATTGCGCCGTCGTTTTCGGGAAGGGAGGCGGCGAGCTCGTTATCATCAATCTCAGACATATGATGCTCCATAACCAAAGGTTGAATTAGAAATATAATATCAATCATTGCTAAAATGCAATGCCGCAAGACACCTGATCAGCCACGTTGTAATGCGCATTTTGTCACCTTCTGAACGAATTTTCCGCAAGGTCCCAATTTGGTACGCGGACAAAGCGCAACGAACATTGCCTTCTTGTTAAGCATGCGCTAACCGCCTCTCCAACGGAGGGGCGCCGTGACCTTTTTAAAGCCGCTGATCACGACACTGGTGTTGTCGACACTGGTGCTTTGCATATGTCTCATGGCAGGCATGGAGCCCTCGCGTGCCTTCGAGCTCACGCTCATTCCCTCGATCATGGCGGCGCCATTCCTCGGACTGTGCCTCGTCTGGCCGCGCGCGCGTCGCTTTGCCTGGATCATCTATGCGCTCTGGTGCCTTGCATGGAGCGTCGGCCTGATCGTCGAGCTGTTCATCCAGTACCGCTACAGGCTCGTGCCCCAGTCGCAGGAGGTGATGGACGCGATCATCAATTCGCCGGCGCAGGAGGTGCAGGAATACATGCACCATCTGGCCCTGCCGCTGGCCATCCTGCTGCTTGCCTGCTCCGCCCTTGCGGCGCTGATGGCGGTCAATGGCCGGCAGTTTGCCGATGCCGTGCATATGCGTCTTTCCCAGTCGCGCTGGCGTGTTCCCCTCTCGGTCGTCGCGATCGTGCTGCCGCTCGCCGCCCATGCCAATGTGGTCGTGGAATGGGCGGATCCGGTCACCTTCTGGCCGTCCATCGTCCGCGAAGGCGTATCGCTGAAGGCACAGTCCTCGGCGCTTGCAGCCGAGCGGCGGGCGGCAAACCGCAATGTGGCGGCGTGGGCGCCGGTCTATACCGGGCCGGACCGCAAGACCGTCGTGCTCGTCCTCGGCGAAAGCTCCAACCGGTGGAACTGGTCGCTCTACGGCTATTCCCGCAAGACGACGCCGGAACTCGATGCCATGCGCGGCCAGTTCCTGGCCTTCGACGACGTCGTGTCCTCCTATGGCAACACGATCAAGGCGCTGACCCGCGCGCTCACCATCGCCGATCACAATGACGACGAGAGCTGGCGGAACGAGCCCAGCGTTCTCGGTCTCGCGCGTGCCTCCGGCTACAAGGTGTTCTGGCTCACCAACCAGAGCACGGCCTATTTCGAAGGCGCCTTCGGCGGCGATGCCGACCGCTTCCGCCGGGTCTATGCGGGCCGCGCCGGGCGTCACGACAGCAGTTTCGACGAACGGCTCCTGCCGGTGCTGGACGATGCGCTCGCCGATCCTTCGCCGCGGAAGCTGATCGTGCTGCACATGCTCGGCTCGCACGAGGATTATTCCAGCCGCTACCCCGCCGAATTCGACCGGTTCGGCAAGCAGCCGGATCAGGTCGCGGCCTCGATGTCGAACCGCTGGTGGTGGGTGCGCGATGCCCGCGATGCCTATGACAACTCGATCCTCTACACAGATCATCTGCTCGCAGCCATGCTGAAGCGATTGAAGGCGGCGGGCGAGGGCGAGGCCCACTTCCTCTACGTGTCGGACCATGCGCAGGATGTCGGCCACCTCACGACCTCCTATGGACACCAGTTCTTCCTCGAATCGGGGTTTACCGTGCCGATGATCTACTGGAGCAACCGGCCGGGCTTTCCCACGGCGGAGGAAAAGGCGCTCGAGGCCCGCAGTTTCGAGACCGACGAGCTGGACTGGACGCTGCTGCCCATGCTGTCGATCAGGACGAACCGCGACAAGCCGGAATTCGATATCCTCGGCGCCCGTTACCAGCCGTGGCAGCGCATCATCGCCGGCAAGCCCTATGTGCCCGGCAAGTCTCACCGTGGTGCAGCCGGCGAGGCTCCCGGGGCCTGAAGGCGGGGCCGCGCCTGCGCGGTGCGCTTGCGAACCGTCATGCCCTCCGTTCCGAAAGACCGGGCGACAGCAGGCGCAGCGCATTCATCGTCACGAGCACGGTCGCCCCGGTATCCGCGAGAATGGCGGGCCATAGGCCGGTCACCCCGGCGATGGTGGTGACGAGGAACACGGCCTTCAGGCCGAGCGCGATGGTGAT
>CAMFHT010000022.1 GCA_945952245.1 uncultured Rhizobium sp.
CGGCCACGCTGGAGCCGAGCGAGCGCGAGGCGATCCTGTCCCGGGCGCGACAGCTTGTGGGCGCCACGCTAAGCGCCAGCGGTGCCGGGAAGGTGGAGAAATCTCCTTCAGGGAAGGCACAGGTCGACCAACTTCTTCGGAGTGCTCGGTCCGCCGTCAACAGCGGTGCACTTAAAGAAGCTGAGGGTATCTATCGACAGATTCTCCTCCAAGATAACGCAAATCTGCGAGCGCTACTCGCTTTGTCACAACTTTACATGCGTGAGCGAAGATGGACCGAAGCCATCGATGGCTTGGTCCGCTTGAACATCCTTCAGCCGAAAGCGACGGAGCCGAAGCACTTGCTGGCGCGGGCGCTCTCACAGGACGGCCAGCTCGAGGCTGCTGCTCGACTGTACGTCGACCTGAGCGTCCTGGAACCGGCCGATCTGAATGTTTGGCGAGCGCTCGGGCAGGTCAACAGGCGTTTGGGCAATTGGTCAGCGGCGCGCGCTGCTTGGGCGCACGCAGTCGAACTAGATTCTGCAAAGGTCGAACCTCGCCTCGAACTGGCCTGGGCTTGCCATCAAATGGGTGACGCAGAAGCTGCCCAGACTGAATTGCGGCATATACTGACGCATGCTCCCGATCATCGGGAGGGTTTGATGCTGCTGGGCCGGATTTTGTTTGCGGACGATCCTGAAGGTTCACTGAACTGCTGGTCGCGGCTCGCCGAGTTGGACCCAGCGGCCGTGGAGCCGCGTCTGCAAGCCGCCCGGATCCATCTACGTCTGCAACGGCTGGAGCAGGCTGAGGCATGTTTCCATGCGGTCTTGGAGCGCCGATCCGATCATGTAGAGGCCCTTACGTCGCTTTCGGGAATTGTTTCCCGACGCGATCCAGAAGCAGCCGTCGGGCTGCTCGTTCGCTGGTCGGAGAAGGATCCGGCGGATGTAGCGCCCTGGGTTGCCATTGGTCGGCTCTATGCCCGATTGAAGCAGCAGGAGTCGGCCGAAGCCGCCTTCCGCCGGGCGTTGGATCTTGCCCCAGGCGATCTGTCGGCACTCACCGGGCTTGGCCGTATCTACTCCACCAGCGGAAAGGCAGATGATGCTTTGGCCGTATGGTCGCGTTTGGCCGAACTCACGCCTGACGTAGTCGAGCCGAAACTGCAGATTGCACGGATACGGCAAGCTAGACGGGACCCTGAAACCGAACAAGCGTTACGCGCGGTGCTGAGCATTGATCCGCAGAACCGGGAATCCTTGCGGCATTTGGCCCAGCTGTTGGGACGGACGCGAGCAACGGTCAATCTCGCGCTCGATACTTGGGAGCGTCTGGCAGACCTCGACCCGGGGGCTGTATTTCCCATTGCCCAGCGCGGCCGGTTGTTGGAGCGGGTCGGCCGCCTTGACGAGGCGGAGACCGAATATCGTCGGGCCCTTGCGCGGGACGGCCGGAGTTCCATGGCGCTTGGCGATTTGGCTCGATTTTACCGCGTTCAAAGGAGGTGGGACGAGGCTGCCGAGATTTATCGCACCCACTTGGCGATCGACCCCGATCGCCTCGACGTGATCATCGGCTTGGGGCAATGTCTCGACCGGCGAGATCGGCTCAAGGAGGCCGAGGAACTCTACAGTCGCGCCCTGACA
This sequence comes from uncultured Rhizobium sp., assembly GCA_945952245.1. Lineage (GTDB taxonomy): Bacteria > Pseudomonadota > Alphaproteobacteria > Rhizobiales > Rhizobiaceae > Gellertiella. The sequence goes on from CAMFHT010000022.1 coordinate 1,632, forward strand.
CTTGATCACGACAACGTGACCGCGCTCGGATATCGAGGTCGGCTGTTTCGTGCGCGGGGGCAAGTCGACGGAGCTATCGCCGATTTTTACAGAATTTGCGAGCTGGAGCCCTCCAACGCCAGTGCTTGGCACGAACTGATTTTCCAGCTCGCGGGAGCGGAGCGCGAGAGTGAAGCCCTGGCAATGCTGACCAAGGCAGAACAGGCCCTCGGCGACACCCCTCAAGCCTGGATGGCCCTGGCGCACGCCGCGGCTGCTGCTTTGTTCGAGCATAGGGCGATCGCCTATTTCGAGCGTGCCATCGCGGCCGAACCGGAGAATGCGACCTACCATGCGCGGCTTGGGCTGCATTACCTGCGCCAAGGAGTCCTTGATGGCGCGTTAAATCACCTGCTCGACAGTCGAGATCTCGACCCTAAGAATGTCGACGTCGCCAAAGGACTGTTCGACACCACCAGAGCCCTCCGGGAACTCGGATTCGATCACATCGCAATGCGGAGAGAGCCGCGGACGGTTGGCCAGATACTGGTGCCTGAACGTCTCTATGAGCATTTGAGGCGGGTCGTGGAAACGATTACGCCATACGAGCCCGTTCCGCGCAGGGTCGTGGCCATCAGCGCCACCCTGGCGCCCGGAGGCGCGGAACGTCAGATGGTCAACATGATGCGTGGCCTGAGTGATCCGATCTACGGACTTGATCTCGTGCTCTTTTGCATCTCCCTGGCGCCACGCCTGCGCCGCAACTTCTTCCTGCCCGTCCTTGAGGGAACGGGCGTGGATGTCGTGTCGATCGATTCGGCCTCTATCGAGGAGTGCCTGTGGCATCCGGATGTTGCGCCGTTTGCAGAGTTCATCCGTCATTTTCCTAGCGATCTCGTGACTCCGATCGCGTTCTGGCTGCAGGAATTCCGCCGGCGGCGCCCTCAGGTTGTGCACGCCTGGCAGGATTCGACCAACCTGACGGCCGTGGTGGCGGCCTTGCTGGCTGGCGTGCCTCGTATCGTTCTATGTTGTCGCAGCGTCAGGCCGGATAACCCGCGGCGCCGGCTGCGGCGCTATATGAAGGTGGCCTATGAGGCGGTGCTTGCCCATCCTTCGGTCGTCCTGAGCAACAACAGCCGTGCCGGCGCCAACGACTACGCTGAATGGCTGGGCATGTCGCCGGACCGCATCGAGGTCGTCTACAATGGCGTTGATTTCGATCGGTTGCGTGCCAATCTGGAAGAGACCGACAATGCCCGGCGGGATTTGGGCATTCCGCCTGGCGCGCCGGTGTTGGGTGGCGTCTTTCGGATGAGTGAGGAAAAGCGGCCGTTGCTATGGATCGAGGTTGCGGCTGCGGTAGCTCGTCGGGATAGGACCGTGCACTTCGTTATCTGCGGCGACGGGCCGATGCGCGATGAGATGGTCAATCATGCAATGGCGCTAGGAATTGGCGACCGCGTGCACATGCCGGGCGCGCAAGCTAACATTGGTTCGTGGTACAAGCTGATGGACGTGGTGATGTTGACGTCGAGACACGAAGGCCTGCCGAACGTGCTCCTCGAGGCGCAATCCCTTGGAATACCCGTGGTTGCGCCGGATGTGGGTGGCATGAGCGAAGTCATCGAGCAGGAAGTGACAGGGTGGACGGTGCGCGATGCCGATGCCGAAAGCTTGGCGGAGCGCGTCCTGTATTGCCTTTCCGACCGCGCTTGGGTCCAGACTGCCCGTGAACGAGCGCCTGTCTTCGTTCGCGAGCGTTTCAGCATCCCGGCGATGCTGCGCCGCAATCTCGAGGTTTACTGTATCCCGGCGGACTTGGCGATTTCACATGATCGGTAGTGTTTGTCCTGATAGTCGGCTGCAGCCGATCCCGAGTTTTGACCTGAGCAGCCGAACATTCCGGCCGTGCCGGGAGGTTGAGAATGGATGGTAATGTGAATCTGGCGCCGACAGACCTTGTCGACATCTTGAAGAGTCGGCAGATCAAGCGCATCCAATACTTCCATACGGATCATTTCGAGCCTTGGTCGTTAGGTCTCAATGAGAAGACGGCGAGGGGGGTCGCTCGCTTCGGCGAGATGTCGCGCGCCTCTCCTTTCGGGCACAAGCACAGCCTCTTCTATTGCCCTTATGTGCCCTACCATCTCGACGCCGGCAGGGCGGCGGGCAAATCGGAGGGGGACGCGGTTGTCTTCGGCTCTCGATCGGCCGACCAGGGGCGGATTGCCCGGGAAGTCATCCGGCCGCTTGTCGAGGCGGGCCAACATGAGATGCATCTGCATGTCCACCATGAATTCTGGACTCGCAACGAATCTCATTTTGACAATCCGGTGTCCCGTTGGGTGAACGCGCACAGCACCGCGGCAATGGACAAGGCGCGATTGGATTCGTTTTTTGTCCACTGCAAGGAGGTGATCGGGGCCGAGATCGAGAGAAGCTTCGATCGCTGGGCATTCGTTCACGGCAATTGGGCGCTGGCTGCATCCGATCCTCTGATCTGCACCATCGACAACGAACTCAGTATGATCATGCGCCATGGCGGGTTCGGCGATTTTTCGTTCCCTGCTGGCCGCAGCTACTGCGATCCGAAGTTGTCGACTCCGTTCACATGCTTGCCGCTTGATCGCGTTCGGGCCTACGACGATCCAGCCGCCGATCCTCGTCCGGTCGAGGCTGGAACCGGTACGATGCAGCCGGACCGTTTCTTCATCTGGAATTCACCGATCAAGGCAAAGCACTCGTCGATCGACTACTATTCGGAGCCGAACCGCGAACTGTTCAAATCGCCCGATCGGCTCCTGACCGAATGGCTCCGCAGCTCGGTCAGCTTTGGCGATGACCTCTTCCTCAAGACACATGCTCACTCGATGAAATGGGAGTACAAGATGAGCGAAGAGGGATCGCTCATTCCCCATTGCTATCCGGACGTGGTCAAGGTCTTCGAGCGGCTGTTGCGGATATGTGATCAGGCAGGGGTCGAGTTTCGAGTCGTTACCGTCGATGAAGTCATGACGTGTCTCCATTCCTTCGATGGCACCTCAGCAGCTCTCTCGGCCAAGCAACAGAGGGGGCAGCCCGCGCCGCCGGAACTGCTGCCCGATGTTTCGCCTGTCCTGGATGCCGCCGTTGCAACCGGGAAGAAGAAGCCCGCCCTGGCTGGGGCAACCAAGAAGATGGGCGAACCAGCCAAGCGACGCTCGCGCTCCAGGAAAGCAGCCTCGGATGAGGTTTCCGCATTGGATCGCGACATCGTTTCGCTTCTGCGTGGCTGGGTGAGCAGCGATCCCAAGCGGGAGGAGACGGCGGGGGACTACTACCGGGATCTTCTGTCGCGTGATCACATCTTGCAGGACTACGAACGTGCCGTCCTTGAGTACATCGTGGCCAACATCCCGGCCCCCGGCACGAGGATCGTGGAAGTCGGTGTCGGTTTTGGCGTTCTCAGTCTTCTGCTGGCGGTCAAGGGATACGAAGTCGTCGCCTTCGAGGGCGATCGTTCGAGATTTGCAGGCGTCGAGTTTCTTTTCGATCGCTTTGCCGAGCGGATGCCGGAGGTGCGCGCGCGATTGCGTCCGGTTTTCGGCTGGTTTCCTGACGCCCTCGAGCGCTCGATGTTGGGCCCCGACCGGCGAAATCTGCTGCTGACGACGAATATCGTTGCGATCGCATCCGCGCAGAGGCAGGAACTCATTCTCGATGTTGCGAGGAAATTCGATGACCTGATCATCGACACGACCCGTTTCGGCGTTCGTCGCTATGACGCCGACGCCGCGGAGCACTTCCAAAAGGAAGTCGCGGTCGGCTATCGTACGAAATCGTCAGTCTGGCGTAAGGCGCCGAACGAAATCTGGCATTTCAGAGCTGAGGGAAGGGACGCGGAAGCGCCTCCTCCTGAACGATCCAAAGCTTTCGCGGCTGGGTTTGCGAGTAAGATCAACCATTCAAATGCGGAGGGCGGTGCCGTGCCCATGGATTTCGGATCATTTACGACCGAATTGCTGAGTTTGCAGCGTGACTGGATAGGCGGGGAGGGGGCTACCCACCAGCCCGACGACCTTTATGCCTCGAAGCTTGCCCGCGGCGTTGCTCTCGAGGCGTATGAAGTGGCAATTGCAAGCGCGATCGTCGAACGCTTCGACAGGGACACGAGTATCGTGGAAATCGGCAGCGGTTACGGCGCGCTGGCATTACGGCTGGCCCAGGATGGCTTCGTCGTCCGTGGCTGTGAAGGTGATCGTCGCCGTTCTGCCGGCTTTGCCTGGCACCTGCGGGAGTATCTGGCGCGCTATCCGCGGCTCGTTGGAAGGGTGGATTGCACGCCCGGCTTCTTTCCTGATGTAATTCCATCGAGCCTCAAGGGAAAAGAAAGCAGGCGCATCTGCATCGCGACCAACGTGACCTGCACCTATACGGCAACGCATCACGATGAAATTCTCGACGCGGTGAAAGGCTTCGACGAGCTGATCGTGGATTTGTCGCGATTTGGCAAATCACGCAATACCCAGGAAGAACGGGATGCGTTGCGCGAGGCCATGGCCAAGTCGCATTTCGAGCCTGTCGAGAGGTTGTATTTCGCGGCCCCTTACGAATATTGGCGCTTCCGCGTTCGGCCGCAGGCCAAGCCGGCTGCGGCAGCCAAGGGGACGGCGAGGGCACAAAGCGTCGTCAAAGCGCAGGCGCAGGACTCCGTTCCCGCCTCTGCCAAGAGTCGGGCTCTCGCCCTGCAATCCACCGACGCGGTGTTTCCGCTGAGGGGGGCGGGGGGTGTTCTCTATTCGGTGTACGGAAACCGGCAGATCGACGCCTGTCCCATATGTCACGGCCGCAACACCGTGGGGCTGTGGCGCATGCCCATGACCGCCCTCAAGGAGCCGATCAGCCTGTTTGGTGGCTACTTCAATCAAGTGCCGACGCTGCAGGTTCCGGCTACCATTTACTGCTTCGACTTCTGCCGCGATTGTGAAAGCGTCTTTCTCAACCCTGCACCTGAGTCGCAGAAGGCTCAGTATCGCAAGAGCGACCACTATCTGCGCACGATGCAGGGCGAGGCCCAATGGAAGGGCTACGAAAACAACTACGATCGGTTCTCCAAATGGATTCCGGAACGGGCAACGGTATTGATGGATGCCGCCTGCGGCATTGGTCAATATCTCGAGGTCGCCCGGAAACGGGCGCCCGATCGGTGGCGTCGCCTCATTGGCCTCGAGCTATCCGAGAAATATGTCGCGCATATGCGGGCGCAGGGGCTGGAGGCCTATGCCTTCGACATCGACAACGACGACCTAGGCCAGTTCGTTGAGCCCGAGTGTGTCGACTTCATCACCTTCAGCGAGGCCTTCGAGCATGTCGAGCGCCCACTGGATGCCCTGACCAAACTGCTGAGGACCTTACGGCCCGGCGGTCGGCTTTACTTTACGGCTCAACGCTACGGAACGGACGTGCAATCGGCGGTGCGGCCCGGGGAACCGATCTACATCGGCGAGAAGGTGATGAAGGACCTGCCGGAGCGGCTTGGATGCCGGGTGGTCGACGTCACGACGAGCGGCATGCGTTACTACGTCGTCCTCGAGAAATAGAGGGCCGTCCCGATGTGTGGCATGGCCGGAGCATTGCTGAGGAAGACGCGAGGAGCTTCGGTTGGGGAACTCCGCCGCCGGGCCCTGCGCATGACGGCCATCCTGCATCATCGCGGGCCGGATGGCTTTGGCGTTTGGGCCGACTCTCATGTCGCCTTGGCGCATACTCGCTTGGCCATCATCGATACCACGAACGCCGCGGCGCAGCCGATGCACGACGTGACGGACACGGTCCACGTCGTGTTCAACGGCGAGATCTACAATTTCCTCGACCTGCGCGCCGAGCTGGTCGCGGACGGCTATCGGTTTCAGAATCGCAGCGATACGGAGGTTCTGGTCAACGGCTATCGCAAATGGGGTACCGACCTGTTTTCGAAGTTGGTTGGAATGTTCGCCATAGCCATATGGGACTCCCAGTCAAAGCGCCTGGTTCTGGCGCGCGACCGCTTTGGCGAGAAGCCGCTCTACTACGCCGACCGTCCGGACGCGCTCGTCTTCGGTTCGGAAATCAAGGCGTTGTTGACCTGGCCGGGGATGCCGCGCCAGCCCGACATGGCGGGTCTGCATGATTACCTCACATTCGGCTTCACGTTGGGGCCGGGCAGCGCCTTTGCCGGTATCGGCCGACTTCAGCCGGCGCACTTCCTGGTCTGCGACGCCGGCAAGCCGCCCCGCATTCATCGCTACTGGCAGATGCCGATGCCCGGCGACAGTGCAAGCGTGGGGACCACCGAGGATCTCAAGCACGAGCTGATCGAGCGGCTGCGTCACGCGGTGAAAAGCTGTCTCGTCGCCGACGTGCCGCTCGGTGCCTTCTTGTCGGGAGGCGTCGATTCCAGCGCGGTCGTTGCCATGATGTCGGCCTCGCACGGCGCCGGGATCAAGACATTCTCCTCGGGTTTTGGCTTCGGCGACTATGACGAGACGCGGTACGCGACGATGGTCGCGGATCGCTACAAGACGGATCACAACGTCTTCACCTTCGATAGCAAGGTGTTGGGTAGCATGGCCGATCTGGCCTGGTACTACGGGGAGCCCTTCTCCGATTCGTCGGCCCTCGTAACCTATGCCTTGTCGCGCGAGACCCGCCGCTCGGTGACCGTGGCGCTGACGGGTGATGGTGCCGACGAAACGCTGCTGGGCTATTCGCGGTATTTCGCCTACGGCGACATGAGGCGCGCGAACCCGCCGCAGGGGGGGCGGCGCCTGGGAGGGCTCTACATGCCGTCGCCCAAGGTCGGTGAGAGCCGCCGCGTCACGGCTGACAGTTATGGCTTCATGCTCGAGCGTTTTCGCGAAGGCCACAAGCTCGGGGGCTATGGCCTCGCGATGCTGCCTTACCTCGGCTACTGCTCGTACGAACGGCTTCTTGGCCATGTGACAGAAGGGGTGATGCCCGAGGAGGCAGCGGCCCGCTTCGATCAGGGGACCTATCTGCCCGATGACCTGTTGGTAAAGGTCGACATCGCGGCAATGGCTCACGGCCTCGAAACGCGCGCGCCATTCCTGAACCACGAATTGGCGGAATGGGTGGCGCGCATTCCCACCGATCGCAAGGTCTGGGACCGCGAGGGCAAGGCGCTGTTGAAGTCGGCGCTGGAACCGCTTCTGCCCCACGAATGCATGTACCGCACAAAGGTGGGCTTTCGCGTTCCTGTCGCCAAGTTCATGAACGAGGATATTCGTACCCAGACGGATGAGATTCTCCTGAGCGACCGCTTTCTCGATCGGGGGATCATCCGGGAGGACTTCGTCAGGGAGATGCTCTCCGCGCACCGGGATGGGCGGCAGGGCCACGGCACGCGCTTGTGGGCGTTGTTGTCTCTCGAGATGTGGTTCCGGACTTGGATCGATACCGATTGCAATCGGCGTCTCGAGGAGGCCGACGATCCGTTCTCAGCGCTTCCGGGGAGTGATGGAGAACCTGCCAAGCACTCGTTCCTTCAGAACTCGACGGCAGGCGTCGGCGCAATCGCCCCCTCGTGAGTCGTGACGTGCGGCCAATTGAACCTCCGAAGCGGGAAGCTTCAGTCGCGTCCCGGGCAGTTCAGAAACTGTGCGTAACCGCCGTTCTTCTTGTGCACGTCTGGATCACGGCTGTAGTTGCACCGGCTCTCGCGAAGGAACCCCGAGAGCCTAATTCTGCGGCGATCATCGAAGCGGCACTTGCGGCCCAAGTAGGGCGGCTATTGCCTGCGTGCCCAGATGGCGTTGGCTGGTCGCGAGCAGGCTTGTCTGTACGCGACGGTCGTGTCACGGCTGCTGACTTGATTGGCGAAATCGGCGGATATGCCGGGGCGGCGGGAACGACAGGCGGTCTCGGCGGCCGATTGCTCGTCGTCACGACGAATGCCGACTACGATCCTGCGCGCGAGCGTCCCATTCCGGGTTCACTGCGCTTTCACGTCGATAGCGCTCGGCGCAACAACGAGGCGGCATGGATCGTATTCGACCCGGCCTTGGGGTCAAATACCCGCATCGAGCTGAAAGCAACGCTGCGCCCGCCCAGCAACATTACGATCGACGGATCCTGCGCCGACGTCACACTGGAGGCGCCGCTCGATAGCCGCACAATCAATCTCTATATTTATAGTGGCGTACAGAATGTGATTGTCGCTCGCCTAGCATTCCGAAAAGTAGGATCGGTTGCCGTGCAACCGCCAAGTGCAATTCATGTCAATGGTAATTTCGATCGAATTGCCATTCTCCACAATGATCTGTCCAATTGTGGTGATGGTTGTATCGACATTACCGTCAGTCCAAACAAACCAATGCCGCTGCCGGCGCGTATCACGGTTGCCTATAACTTCTTTCGTAATCACAACAAGGTCATGCTGTTTGGCACATTTTCGTGCCCTCAGGTTGATGGGCTAAATCGGTGCGGGCATGACTATACAACGGCAAACCAACATGAGCCGGCCGTCCTATACCTAACGCTTGACGGAAATCTCTTCCTCCAGACGGGACAACGCCACCCTCGCGTGTTCGGCAGAGTATTGGCGCACATTACTAATAACTTTGTGGCCTTCCAATCCCAGTTGCAGGGCAGCGCTCAGCCTGGATCGAGCTATGGTGTCTTCGTGTCCAATGCTGCTCGCGCATTGGTCGAGAACAACGTATTTTTGCCCATCGACGCTTCGCAACACCGCTCGCTTGGTGTGTGGACTGTGAAATCTCCTAATGCACTTGATGTGTCAACCGACACCGAGGGCTTTGTGCGACTGCGGGGTAACGCCCTGTATAACGGAGCGGAGGCAACTGAAGATCGACCGGCTGAGGTTCCTGAGCCAGATTATTCTTATGGGCTTCAGTCACTTTCCGATCTCCCCCTCGCGGCCTCTCTTGCTTGTGTGGCGGATCGCGCGGGCCGAGCGGGAGCCAACGCCTGGAATAAAGTGCTGTGCACGGTCCAATCGAACAGATCGCCGTAAGTCGGCTGGAATCTGACGTAGATCAGTATTGCGGCGCAATGCTTGGGTCGCCACTTGGCCCTATGCAGGGGCGGTCCGAGTTGGGAGTGCTGACGTCTTCAATAGAACGCTTCCATCTCAGAGAATGCTCTCGATCGGACCGAAACGGTGAATCTCTCAACCACGCTAGGATGTTCGATGTTCAGGCTCTTCCGGCAGGTGTGGGTTACAGGGCGGACATTAGCTTAATGCCTTAACCAAAAGAAAATCGCGCCATATGGGCACCTTTGGCAATTTGGGGTAGTCGCTCGCTCGACCTAGCTATCGTGGCTATGCGATCGAACAACGCGTTTCTATCGTTTTCATTTTCCCTGACCGAGCCGAACAGCCGCAGGTCGAGAATAACTTCGCCATATCTAGACATTGATCGAATGATCGTATCGAGCGCGACATCGTCCCAGCCGGCGCCGACGTTGGTAAACACCAGTACCGCGTCCTGGCCGAACCAATCGGTGCTGAGTAAGCAGTCTGGAAAGAAGCCTTGGAAAATTTCGTAGCGTTGTTCGATTTCCGGCCAGACCGCTATTAGCGACGCGCGAATTTGCCGTGCCGACGTTGCACGTGGAGCGTTGTACTCCACGCCAGCGACCTTCATCCCGTTGCAGGTTAGGGCGGAGGCAAGCGTTCCTATGCCAATGCCAGCGTGGACGACGCGCCGGTCGGCAAACTCTGCAAGAAGATACAATGCGAGTTGGTGTTCCAACTCGGATAGACCGCCAAGCTTTCGTTCGATTCGCGAGTTGTAATAGCTAAAGAATCCTGAGCCCTCGACGCCTCGCTGTTCTACAATTTCTTGGAGAAGGCGGAACAGATACCCGTCGAGAAAATCCAAATTGACTGTTGGCGCAAGATTCGCGTGCATTGCTGTCACCGTTTCTCTGGGGGGAAGCCAAGGTGGCAAAGTAACATCGTCGTAGTTGATAGGGTAGTCTCTGCGTGCGAAAGCTGCTTGGTCGGCCCCTTTACTAGCCTTTTTTACAAGGTTACCGTATGCTAAGCGTGAATTGAGCCACGCCGATGGTGCTCCTCGTTGGGGGGTGGTGTGCTCTTCTTGGAAGAAGCTGGTAATGCGGATTTTCGACATCCCTGTTGGGTATCGCGGAGCGAGTAGACCGGTTCGGGTGGCGGTTCATGGAAGCTGCCGAGTCCATGACCCTTTCGAAGCGCTCGCGGGGGCTGGAACTATCAGTAAGGTGTGGGCCAACTACCTCGCCACAAGCTATACGCTCGGGGAGGCGCACCAAATGCTGCAGCATTTTCTGGGTAACATTGCGATTTGCGACTCAGTGATGCCCTTTGTTGTCGACGAGCCGGATAAGATGCCGCCTTGGACGCAGACTCAAAGGCGGGTTCTTCAGAGTGTCGACGCGTTTATCATTGAGGTATCCGAACTGCGCCAGGTACGTTATCGGGAAGCCTATTTTCAACTGCAAGTATTCATAAGGAATTTTGTCTCGAAGTACGGCCCGGCATTGCTGCCATGGTATCGGGCGTTCTCGATAGGGGCTTCGGTCGGCGACGACCTCATCCAGAAGACGCTCTCGGATATTCCCGATCTTGAGAACAATGAACGAAATCTGATCGAGAGCATTTTGCGCGAGGCGCGGCTGGAGCCGATAGATGTTGGAACGGCCAAGCTCGCTATAGAAAAGCTAAATTTCAAACCTGCGGCTGAGTGGACTTTTGTCTCACACTTTGTTGTGCCTGGACTTTCTGGAACACTGATGCAAGACCGCATCAGGCTTAGTCGGACGATCGAAGAAGCAACCAAAGCTTGTGGTGTTGGTTTTTTTGATCCGAGCGGGGCCGTTGCTAGGCGTGGTCGCGAGCATGCCTTGGCTAAGGGTGGCTCTGACATCTATCATTACGATCGGCAGTTTGAATCAACCATCGCAGAAGAGCTGCTTGAGAAGATTTACTCGAACCTTCGCCCGGTCGGTCATTGTGCTAATTATGTCGACACGAGAAATGTCTCTTCCGGCACAGTTGCGCTTCAGGCCGTTGCATCCGCGCTCAACTCGCTGTTGGTGTCTTTTCATAGGCATCGTGTAGCGCTTTCGAGCATCGATGAAAGCGGGCTCTATGCGCACTACGCCGCCTTGCTTGAGCGTAATGAGCTTGTCTCCAAACAGGTTGTTGATCTTGCTGATCTAATATTGCACTACTTGCCAAAATTCGATTGTTACGATGTTTTTCGGGCTGGATTGGGGGAGGTCGCGTTCATTCTCGCGGCCTTTGCGCGTCAAACCACGGCGCTCGATCCGTTTGCGGCGCGTTTTTCGGCGATAGTTGATGGGGCAGAGCATTTACATGCGTGCGGTTTCTTGAGGCACGGCCCGCGAATTGAATTGGGGATTGTTCCAGAGAGTATCGAGCATGGGCGGACGCTGGCAGTTGCAACTCAGCTGGCGATTACGGTCTCGGAACAGGAAGAGGAAGAAATAATGCAACGGTTAGAGGGTTATGATGCAATCCTCTATACACCAAACCGCCTTGTGCGCCCACGGCAGGGGGGGGGCGGAAGAGGAGGAATTGCTCGATCGATTTCGTCGAGCCGGCTTCACGCAAGTTCGTGATTATCCGCATCTCAGTATCGTCTATTGTTCCAAGGATAAAATCACTGATGAGTTGGTCGAGGCTTTGCCGTCACGTCGCGACAGCGTAGCTGTATGATGCAGTTGTAAAGATGAAAGATCTTGGCGACTGCCCTAATTCGTTTGCGCTGCATCTGCAGCGACATTTCGAGAATTGCCCTGATGCTCTATTTTGCCTGCTAGTTGGCAATGATGGAGAAACAGTCATCACATGGCGCGACCTTGATGTTTTGTCCCATCGCTTTGTCGCATCCTACCGGGCGGCGAAACTCGCTCCAGGTGAAGTAATCCTGATCTTTGTCCGGCACCGTCCGGAACTCTATGGATCGTTTATCGGGGCAATACTCGCGGGGTATGTCCCGTCATACATGCCGTGTACGTCCCCCAAGCAGGACCCACAGATCTATTGGACATCCCATCAGCTGCTGCTTGATCGCACCTGCCCAGCCGCCATCGTCGCAGATCGAGCGACATTCGATGAAATGCTTGGAGCGGGCCTCAATCTTGGATCCGCCCGGCGCATCGTACTCGAGGAACTCAGTGTTGAGACGGCGCCTTCGACGCCTCAATCGGGTGAGGCAATCGCACTATTGCAGCATAGTTCGGGGACTACCGGGTTAAAGAAGGGTGTTGCGCTCTCCGCTGACGCGATCGTTCTGCAAATCGAAAGTTACGCAGCAACGATCGGAGCTGGCCCGCATGACACAATTGTATCGTGGCTGCCGCTCTACCATGACATGGGCCTGATTGCCTGCTGCATGATGCCGGCCTATCTGGCAATCCCGATCGTGCACATCGATCCTTTCGCGTGGATCGCCCGCCCCGAGCTCCTGCTCGATGCATTGGTCAGGCATGGCGGCACCCTGACGTGGATGCCTAACTTCGCCTTCGATCATATGGCGATGGTGGCTGCGCGCCGCGCGGGCGACTATGACTTGTCAAAGGTTCGGGCGTTCATCAGCTGCTCCGAGCCCTGCAAGGCTGCCTCCTTCGATCGCTTTGCGGCCGCTTTCGCTGCTTCGGGCATTCGTCACGATCAGTTGCAGTGCTGCTACGCCATGGCAGAGACTGTCTTCGCGGTCTCGCAGACCCAAATCGGCGCGCCTGGCCTCCGGCTCCGGGCTGACTCTCTTTCCCTTGCGCGAGGCAACATTCCGCGGCGGGTCGCTGATAACGAGCCCGGTAGGGACTTGCTGTCGACAGGCTTGCCGCTCGCCGATATCGCAGTGGCGATCTACGACGAGAACCGGCGGGTGGTGGCTAATCCGACAATCGGCGAGATCGGTATTCGTGGCGCCTTCCTGTTCTCGGGTTACAACAAGGATCCGGCGCGCACTGCCGAGAGGCTGGCCGAGGGCACCTATTTCACGCGCGACCTCGGTTTCATTCTCGATGGGCAGATCTATGTGCTGGGACGAATTGACGATCTAGTCATCGTCAATGGACGCAATCTCTATGCCCATGAAGTCGAAGCGGTCGTGGGTCGGATTGACGGAGTGAAGCCGGGGAGGAGCGTCGCCGTTGCACACTTTGACGCAAGGATAGGCAGCGAAAGTCTCGTCGTCATCTCCGAACGGCAGCGTTCTTCGGTACGCCCGGAAGCCGAATTGCGCCGGGATATCATGCGGCTGGTCTATTCGACGTTCGAAGTCACGCCTTGGCGCGTTCACATAGTCGAGGAAGGTTGGCTCATCAAGACGACCAGCGGCAAGATCAGCCGCAGTGAAAATCTCGCACGGCTGCATGGGAAACAACGAGAACAGGGGGCCTCCCATGACGGATGAGGACATTTTGGCAGCGATCATTGCGATGATTAGCCAGGAAACCGGTGTTCCATCCTCGGACATCAGCCCGGAAATGACCGCAAGCGATGTGCCAGGCTGGGACTCCTTGGCGCATATACGCATACTGCTCGAAATTGGGGCGAGGCTTCAGGTCACGATCGACATCGAGAAGACTTATGGCGCGGCGACGATCGGCGATCTGGTACCGATCATCAGGGAGGCGGGTCGGGACAGTTAGAAGGCGGTAACGGGGGCTCCCGACCGGAGGTAATTTAAGGACGGTGGTCGAGGAAGTTGAACCGCGCGTAATGGGCGTCGAGGTTGGCGCCGACATTGGGCAGGCGCTCGGCCGATCGGGCGGTTGCGGCGATTCGGGAAAAAAGCTCTTTCCGGTCGGCCTCGTCGTTTCGGACGTGTCCGAAAAGGCGCAGGTCGAGAACCGCTTGGCCGAAACGCTGCATCGACTGGATGATCGATGTCTCCTGCTGTTCGTTCCAGGCTGAGGCGACATTGGTGAAGACAAGGATGGTCTCTGGACCGCACTGGGTTGTCGGCAGCGCCTCGGGAAAGGTGCCTTCGATGATGTCGTACCGCTGGCCGACTTCCGGCCAGATCTCGACAATGGCGCAGCGAAGGCGCTGCGCCGACTCGACCCGCGCGTGAAGTCCCTCGATCGCCGTGACCGTCATGCCGTTGCAGGCCAGTGCGCAGGGCAGCGTACCGACGCCGGTCCCGGCATGGACGACGTGATGGCCGGCGAAGATGGCAAGTAGATAGCGTGCCAAGCGTTCCTCGTACTCCATGAGGCCGCCGAGCTTCCCAGTGACACGGGTAGCATAGTAGTCGAAAAAACCCGACTTCTCTGCGCCGCGCTCAGCGAGGATTTCCTGCAGAAGGCGGAACAGGTAGCCATCGAGGAAGTCTAGGCTTACAGGGGGGGCTAAATTAATCAGCATTGTAGCGACGCAGTCCTGGGGTGCTGGTTGCGGGGCGTGGGATACTGCAGTGGGACTTTAGACGAAAGGTCTTGGGTGGCTGCTGATACAGTGGGGTGAGGGGGTGACGGAGAATCCATTGCAGAGGAGCGAGAGTGCGAAGGCCGGGGCAAGGTGCCGGACAAGCCCAGCGCCACTACACGCCGAGCAGCTCGTTCGCAAGGTCGATGGCGCTCTCATGGAGTTGCACTGCAGACGGCTGTCGGAACTCGGCGTCGATGGCAGCGGGCTTTTTGCGCACTACGCAACCCTGGTGAGCCAGGGAGGCGTTCTGCGCGCTGACGAGCTCCAGGCCTTCAGGCTGGTGCGGGAGGCCTTGCCGATGTACGGCGGATACGCCGTGCTGCGGGCCGGGTTGGGAGAACTGGCTTTTCTGCTCAATGGCGCCGGACTACGCGTCACGGCCTGCGACCCGAACGCCGCACGAATCGAGGCACTGAAAGCTGGGCTCGACCATCTCGTGGCGTTGAGGCTGGTGGACGGCGAAACCTTCGGCATCGCTTCCGGCTTCGTACCGAATCGGGCCGATGCCCGGCCCTTGCTGGGCGTCGCCACCGATTTCACTTTCAACCTGCCTCTGGAGCAGGACCCTGCCTTCTGTCGGGGGCTGCGGCAGTTCGACGGCCTCCTGATCAATCCCCGACTTTTCATTCGACTGCGCGAACAGCCGGCCGAGCAGCGCGCGGTGAGCGATTTCTTGCAGTCGCTTGGATTTACGGAGACCGCGACGTTCGCCACCGAGCAGATGGTCTACTTCGCGCGCTCCCCCGGGGAACGGGAGCCTGTGTCGCCCGAAAGGCCGAGCCCTTACGCCCCGGCGGCGCCGCCGGAAGGAACCGCGGATGCCAGCTTCGATGCCCTGGTGGAACGCGTGATGGCGCTTGTGCCATCCGCACCGGCTACGGGTGCCGGCTCGACATGGGTCGAGCGACGGGTCAGGAGGTTCGATTTGCGGTCCACGTTCGGCAACGACGAATGAATGTCCTGGGAATCTCCTGCTATTACCACGACGCTGCCGCGGCGCTGGTCCGCGATGGGCGCGTGATTGCGGCCGGCGAGGAGGAGCGTTTCACGCGCCGCAAGCACGATAACTCTTTTCCGGCCAGGGCGATCCGCTTCTGCCTGGACTTTGGCGGCATGCAGGGCGGTGACCTCGACCTCGTCGTTTTCTACGAGAAGCCGCTGCGCAAGCTGCAGCGCGGCCTGCAGATGGCGGCCCCGCTGGATGCCCGTTCGCGTGAAACCGTGCGCCGGCATCTCCGGCACTACGTGCATCAGATGGCGACCCTGCCGCAATTGCTGGCCGATACGATCGGCTACCGCGGCGAGCTGCAATATTGCGAGCACCATCTCTCCCACGCCGCATCCTGCTTCTATGCGTCGCCGTTCGAGGAAGCCGCCATCCTGACCGTCGACGGCGTCGGTGAATGGGTGACCACAGGCCAGTTCGTCGGCCGCGGCAACCGGATCGAATCGGTTCGCGAGATCCACTATCCCCATTCGCTCGGTATGTTCTATGCTGCGTTGACAGCCTATCTCGGCTTCGAGGTCAACGAAGGCGAATACAAGGTGATGGGCCTTGCCTCGTACGGCCAGCCGACTTTCGCGGCCGCAATGGCAAAGCTGATAGCCCTCAATGACGACGGCAGCTTTCGCCTCGATCTGAGCTACTTCGATTATGTGCATTCGCTCGAACGTATGTTCTCGCCGAAGCTGGTGGAGCTGCTGGGGCCGCCGCGTCTGCCCTCCGAACCGGTGGAACGCCGCCACATGGATATTGCCGCCTCGGCCCAGAAGCGTGTCGAAGAGGCCCTGATTGGCCTGGCACGCTCGCTGCGCGATGTCAGCCATTCGCGAAATCTCTGCATGGCCGGGGGCGTGTCGCACAACGTCGTCGCCAATTCGACGATCCAGAAGTCGGGTGTGTTCGACGGGATATTCATCCAGCCGGCCTCTGGCGACAACGGTGGCGCCGTCGGCGCCGCACTGGAAGGCTATTGGCGGGTCAGTGACGGGCCGCGCCTCCCGCAGCCGGATTACGACACCTGCCTCGGGCCGGCGTTCGACGAGGCGGCGATCGTCAAGGTGCTGAAGGCACGCCGACTCGCCTTCCGGAGGCTCGGAGCCGATGAACTGTGTCGCGAGGTCGCCAAGCTGGTGCATGACGACCTGGTCGTGGGCTGGTTCCAGGGGCGCATGGAGTTCGGGCCGCGTGCGCTGGGCCAACGCAGCATCCTGGGTAATGCCTGCAATTCGGAAACCAAGGACACCCTGAACTTGCGCGTCAAGCTGCGGGAGGAGTTTCGCCCGTTCGCGCCGATCGTCATCGAAGAGGCGGCGCTGGACTATTTCGACCAGCCGACGCCCAGCCCCTTCATGCTCTATGCGCCGCACGTTCGGCCTGGAATGGAAGCGCGCGTACCCGCCGCGAGACATGCCGATGGGACGTCCCGGGTGCAGACCGTTTCGGCGCGGCACAATCCGCTGCTTCATAGGCTGCTGAAGGAATTCGAGGCCCTGAGCGGTGTTCCGGTGATGATCAACACGTCGTTCAACGTCAGGGGCGAGCCGATCGTCTGCACGCCCGAAGACGCGGTCAATTGCTTCCTCCGCACCGATATCGACTATCTCGCCATCGGCGACTTCCTCGTCGAAAAGCCGTTCTAATGAGCGAGGAGCGCAACTATCCGGTCCCCGTCATCGAGGAAACGCTCGCCCGTCATCATCGCGATGCAAAGGCGATGCGGGACGCGCCCTGGATGGCAGAGGTCATCGAGCTGATCATGCGTGAAGCGGGGGCCGTGCCGGCGGCCACGCAGCGTGTGGATACGATTCCGGCCTACCTCTACCCACACTGATTGAATTTCCAATGGCCGCCATTACTGAAACGCGCGATGTCGGATCGACCTTGCCCCTGCCGGAAACGGTCCGCCGGATCTGCTGCATTGGTGATTCGATCACCTACGGGCAGGGCGTCGCACCGCGGCAGACGCTCGCGATGCACATAGCCCGCTTCGCCAACATGGCCTATCCGGATCAGCTCATCTGGGTAGACAATCGAGGTCAAAGCTCGGGCAACATTTGGCATTCCTGGGTTCCCTTTGCCCGTCTTGCCGGGAAAATCCGCTATGACGCGGCAGTTTTCAGCATTTGTAACAATGATTCCCAGATATTTGAGTCGAATTCGGTTCAGTATTCGGATGGCAACGGCCAAGGCTGGCTAAAAGACGGGGGGCTTGCACCGATTCTGCGCCGGACGATTGCCGATTTCGCCCAAACGGCCGGCGAGCGTGGCCTGTGTCTGATTCTGAATTTCTACACGCTGTGGGACAGCGATGCCCCGCTCGTTGAGGCCGTCCGCCGGGAGTGCGAATCCGTCGGGCTTCCGTTCGTCGATATGCTGCACTACCTGAAGGAAGAAAGCGCACTGTCGATCGCCGAGTTCGTGGCGTCGCCATTCGATGGCCATCCATCCGAGAGTGGACACAATGCAGCGGCACGGCGCATCGTCGAGACGTTGCAGGAGCATTGGCAACCTTTACCTCCGGACGACATGCCCGTCGCCGAACGCCTCGTGAGGACATGCGACCGAGCCGTGCAAGATGGTTGGTCCCCGGACGAAATATTCCATTGGGCCTTTCTCGTGCTCGACGCCAAGGACATCGTCGCGCGTCGGCAGCGCGCAAAGGCCGGAACCGCTTCGTTCGGAGATCTGGCCGGCGCGCGCACGGCGATCGAAGACCGCTACCGTCGCTGGGTTGCCGACCGAAATGCAGCGGTGCAAGCACGGCTCCTCTATGAACGCCGCGACGAGCTTTGGACGACTCTGGATCGAGCCTACATCTCAATACGAAATCTCGACGAAATGACCTTCGTGTTGGAGCATTTTCAGGACGGCCCGACGGCTGCGGAACTGTGGGACGTTCTGGACAGGGCCAACTACTTCAATCAGGAAAAGCGCCTGCAGAAATTGCCATCCGATTTCAGGGTGCAACTTCTCGAGAAGGCCGAAAAGGTCACGCTTCCTTCTGCGGCGGGTGGTCCGATCGCTGCAGCATTCGATGGAGTCCGCCAGGAGCTCAGCGGCGCCTTGAGACGACTGGCGAGCCTGCTGCCTGAGAAGCTGCATGCCGAGACACTCGATCCAAACCTGAAGCGACTATGGCAGGTGGCGAACTATCTTGTGAACGCCAGCTGGATCTATGTTGTCGAATTGGCCCAGTCCATGGCCGAGACGGGGGGGGGCTCGCCGGACACATCAGTATTCTTCACACACGTTGATGTTTGGGTGGAACGGGACAAGCGCCGGCCGAAACGCAGTGGCAAGTTCAATCTGACGGTGACCATGGATTACCTGGAGCCGCCGCGGCCGCGACGCAGTTCCATGTTGTGGGGGGGGGCCGAGGAGGACGCGTACATGTATCGTTTCGAGATGCCGCTGCTGCTGCTTGGCAATGTGGGCATCGGCGTGCCGGCTTGGGATGACTCGCACCAGCGGTTTCTGGACGGAGAATTGCGGCTTGCGCGCGTCGAGATCGCCAATGCCCCGCTGGACGGCCTCCGCACGAAGGGGCCCTTCGTCTGGCAGCCCATCAGTGGAGCCAAGCCTGTCCACTGGTTGAAGTTGGACCGGCTGCTCGTTCCTGCCGACGCCTTCGATAAGGCTGCGGATCGATTCTCCTTGTCCCTTGCGGGCAAGGAAACGCTGTTCGACAGAGTTCGCAAGCTGTGGAAGTAGATTCTGTTGCGGTCTGCAACGCCGCCGCTTGGCCAGATGTTAGGTGCAATACCTGCTCACAAGGAACAGCTCACCAGCTTGGCTAGCTAATATGAAGCCACGGCCATGTCTAGAGTGCAACAAAGAGTTGATTCGTTTGTATTGTTCGCGTGAGTACGCCAATTTCGGTATGGTCGCTAACCTTGATGTATCGTAGCACTTACACTCGAACTTTTGAGTACTAATTGGCAGTAGGCATAGCCTATACCATGCATGGCCAAGCAGAAGACGGATGGGAGGCATGGGCAAGCGTATTCTGGTCACGGGTGGGGCGGGGTTCCTGGGCTCGCATCTGTGCGAGCGGCTGCTCGAGGCGGGCCACGACGTGCTGTGCGTCGACAACTATTTCA
>CAMFHT010000023.1 GCA_945952245.1 uncultured Rhizobium sp.
GCCGCGCCGTCAGCGCGCGCCAGCACGTGGCCGAAACCACGACCGCAAACAGCGTCGTGGCCGCGCTCGACGAGTATTCCACCGACCTCTTCATCGCCAACGTCCAGCTGAAGTCCTTCCTGCTGACCGGCAACCGCGACTACGCGACCCAGGTCGCGCAGTCCATGGAGGAGATGAAGCAGGAGCGGAGCGAACTCGAAGCGCTGGTCGCGGAGGAATCGCCCGACGAATCTGCCGTGCTTCAGGATGCGCTTGCCAATTTCGACCAGTGGCGGACCAACTTCGCCGATCGCCAGATCCAACTGATGCGTGACCCGATGACAGTCGAGCTTGCACGCGCCATCGAGGTAACGGGCGAGGGCGAGAAACTTGCCGATGTCTTCCAGCAGAAGCTTGCAGAGGTGAAGGAGAAGGTGTCCGCCCGTGCGAAGACCGCAGCGGAAAACCAGCAGTCGGCGCTGAACCTCGTGGAAACTGTCAGCTTCGCGGTTTCGATCGTCATCGCGGTTGCGGCACTCTTCATGGGCTTCCTGAACTACCGCCTCGTCTCGCGCCCGCTCGGCCGTCTCGCCGCTGCGACGAAGCGCCTGTCCGAGGGTGATCTGGACGTCACGATCGAAAAGGGCGGGCAGGACGAAATCGGCCGCCTGGCCGCTGCGATGCAGGTGTTCCGTGAAGCGGCGATCGCCAAGAAACATCTGGAGCAGGAGGCCGAAGGCAATCGCCGGCAGGCGGAAGCCGACCGCATCGCCGCCCAGGAAAAGGCCGAGGCCGATGCAGCCGCGCGCCTTCAGGCTGCGACTTCCGGTCTCGCCATCGGCCTGAAGCGTCTCGCCGCCGGCGATCTCGCCTTCCAGATCGAGGAAGCTTTCGCGCCGGATTTCGAGCAGCTGCGCCACGACTTCAACCAGTCGGTCCTGCAACTGAACCAGACCATGGCCTCGATCACCGACAGCATCGCGACCATGGATACCGGAACCCGCGAGATCGCGACCGGCACGGACCATCTCTCCAAACGCACGGAACAGCAGGCCGCGGCGCTCGAGGAAACGGCCGCCGCCGTCGCCGAGATCACGGCGAACGTGGACAGCTCGACCCGCCGCACGGAAGAAGCCCGTTCCGTGGCTTCGCAGGCCAATACCTCCGCCAATCAGTCCTCCGTCATCGTGTCCCGCGCGGAAGAAGCCATGCGCCGCATCGAGGGCGCGTCGCAGCAGATCTCCAACATCATCGGTGTGATCGACGAAATCGCCTTCCAGACCAATCTCCTGGCGCTGAATGCCGGTGTCGAGGCGGCGCGCGCCGGTGAAGCCGGCAAGGGCTTTGCGGTCGTGGCTCAGGAGGTCCGTGAACTCGCACAACGCTCGGCGAACGCCGCGAAGGAAATCAAGGCGCTCATCCAGAATTCCACCAACGAAGTAGCCGGTGGCGTCGATCTCGTGCGGATGACGGGGGAATCGCTGCGCACCATCGGTGGCCTCATCAGCGAGATCAACACACACATGGAGGCGATCGCCATATCCGCAAAGGAGCAGGCGACCGGACTTTCCGAAGTCAACCACGCCGTCAACGCCATGGACCAGACCACGCAGAAGAATGCGGCCATGGTGGAAGAATCCAACGCCGCCTCCGCAGCGCTCGCGGTGGAAGCGACCAAGCTGCGGCACCTGATCTCGAAGTTCACGATCGCCACTTCACGCCAGCAGCAGGCGCAGACCCTCCGCGACACCGCCCGCGCCATGGCGCAGCCAAGCCATGCCGGAAGCCGCCCGGCCGCACCGGCGCCGCGTCGCCCGGAACCCGCCCGCGCCGCAGCCCCGATGCGGAGCCACGGCAACGCCGCCGTCGCGCAGAACGAGTGGGAAGAGTTCTGAGCCTCCACTCCGCCGCCGCTTGGACCGTTGCGTATGCAAAAGGCCCGATCAGCTTCCGCTGACCGGGCCTTTTGGTTTGGTTCATAAAGAAATTCCATAATTCTGATTATGCACCCATAGCAGAAGTGGGTAGGCCGACGCTGGCCTGAGGCCGCGCCGGCATCCGTTTTTGGACCTTACGCCTTCGAAGGTGCCACCTGCTCCGACTGCGCGCCACTTCCGGGTCGGGCCGGGCCAAGGACCGGTTTTTCGCCCAGTGGTGCCGCCTGGCGGGTCGTGAAGGTTCCCTTGCCGTCGATCGACGGACCCATGGACCAGCGGCCCTGCGCCGGCTCGCTGCCATCCAGCTGCGTGCCAAGGAAGGCGTAGCTGAAGTCCTGGTTCTCGCTCTCCTGCGGGAAGCTGTTCGGGATCGGGAAGACGTTCGTCGGCGAACCGAGTTCCTCGAGAGCCGCCAGCCACTGGTTCTGGTGCATGGTATCGCGGGCGATCAGGAAGGACAGCATGTCCTTCATGCCGGGATCGTTCGTCATGCCGTGCAGGCGCACCGCGAGAACACGGCCCGTCGCCTCGGCGGTAACGTTGGCGGTTATGTCGGCAGCGATGTTGCCGCTGGCATAGACATGCGACATGTCGAAGGGAACGCCGTCGGAATCGACCGGCATGGCAGCGAGGCCCGAGGAAAGCAGGTGCTTCAGGTTCATGCCGTTCAGCACCGATCCACCGACCGGATTAGCCGAGGTCTCCTCCTGGATCGAGAGTGGCGCGCCTTCAAGGTTGAGCGCGACTGCCGTCGCCAGCATTTCTATATGGGCGAGCTCTTCGGTCGCCGTGTTCATCAACATGTCGCGGAATTTCGGATTGCCGCGCGCGCCGCAGGCCTGGAAGAAATACTGCATGGCGACGCGGATCTCGCCCTCGACCCCGCCGATCGCCTGCTGCAGCGCGCGGGCGAACAGCGGATCCGGCTTTTCGACGCGGACCGGGTATTGCAGCTTGTTGTCGGTGTAGAACATCATGCTCTCCTGTGTTGTGCCTGGACTGCGGGCAAATGAACAGGATAAGGCTTTTGTTCCTCGTAAAGTTGTGTCGATGGGTGACCGTCCGCCGGCGAACGCCGCAGCACTTCGCTTATAATGCAGGATGAAGAAGATGATGAAGCTGGCCGGTCAAGCCATTTTGCCAGCCAGTCATCCCAAGATGGTTTCGCTTTAAGATTGTCTTATCAGCCAGCTGTCACGGTCTGCCCGCGGCGCTTGTCGAGCTTGTATTCGCGAAAGACGGTGTAAAGCCCGGCGCCGACGACGATGATTGACCCCGCGACCATGTTGAGGGTCAGCACCTCGTGGAAGAAGAGGACCGCGACGCCGACGCTCAGCACCAGCTGCAGATAAGTCAGTGGCTGCACCTGCACGGCTTCGAGCAGGCCATAGGCGCGGATCAGGCAGTAATGGCTGAGGGTGCCGCAGACGCAGAGGATGCCCATGAAGATCCAGTCGCCCGGCTGGATCGGCACCCACCAGAAGGGCCCGACGGCGGAAATGGCGATGGCGCCGATCACGCCCGCGTAAAAAACGCTCGTGGTGGCGGAATCGTCGCGGCTCACGGCGCGCGTCAGCACGCTGTAGAGGGCAAAGAGCAGGGCGGCGACGAGCGGCAAGAGCAGCGAGAGATCGAAGTGCAACCCCGTGGGCTTGAGGATGACAAGCACGCCGCAGAGGCCGACGAGGACGGCGGTGCCGCGCCGCCAGCCGACCTTCTCGCCGAGCATGGGGACGGAGAGGAGCGTCACCAGAAGCGGTGTCGCCTGCAGGATCGCCTGGCTCATGGCAAGGCCGGCCTTGGCGAAGGAGAGAACCATGACGGCGATTTCGGAAACGAGCAGCACGCCGCGCGCCATCTGCAGGTATGGGTGGCGGGTGACGACCGCACGGCGGATGCCACCCGGCGAGGCTGCGGCCATCAGCGTCACGAAGACCGCAAAGGCCCAGAAGCGGATCATCGTCACCAGGATGGGCGGGTAATGGTTTCCGAGAAACTTGGTGAAGCCGTCCTGGGTCGCGAAGATGACGATCGCCGCGAGGACGAAGAGATAGCCTTTGGTCTTGGTTTTCATCGTACCGATTTTCTGCGCCGGAGGGCCCGGCCCGGTTCAGGAGCCGAAGCCCGCCGCCCCTGCCCTTTTCGTGATGAGCCCATAGGCCTTCTTCCGCTTCGCGTCCAGCGATACGAGCCGTTGCGTGAGGGTCTGTCGCTCGGCGGCCATGCGCTCCGGTCTGAGATTGGTCTCAATCGCGAAGGCAAGGCCCGAGAAGGAAGCATCAAGAAGGGCTGCACCGCCAAAAAGATCGCTCTCGACCGATTTCGCGATACCCTCAGCCATCCGCTCCGAAAGCTCCAGCGCCGCGACGAGTGCTTCGGCTGCGGCAAAGAGGGCGTTGAACGTGGCGAGCGCTGCCGCATGCCTTTCGCTTTCAACGCGTTGATCACTCTTCATCGCCTGCAGATAGACATGAAATGCAGTCCGGTCGTCATCTGCCAAGACCGACAGCCTGAGCGCTAGACCGTCCACGTCCGCAAGCGCCTGCCTTGCCCTCTCCTCATGGTGCGAGGCGGAAACCGAGAGCGCCATGCGCACCATGGAAAGGCCCAGCAAGCCGGCCAGGATTGCAGCCGAACTGCCGCCGAGTTCCGGCGAGGGGTGGCCCATCTGCTCCATGACGGAGGCGACCGGTTGGTCAACGAGTTTCAAGATGATGGTCTCCCGCATCGGCTGAGTGTGATGATACGGGATAATGCGGAAGGGGCAGCCTGCGATCCTTTGCCTGTCTCTCAGGCTGCGTGATAGGCGTCGGCAGGATCGGAAATCAGCAGGGCCTCCAGCTCTTCTATCGGCACGGGCTTCGAGAACAGGAAACCCTGCATGTCGGTACACCCGACGGTTTCCATGATCGTGGCCTGCTCCGCCGTCTCGACGCCCTCGGCGGTCACAGGCAGTCCGAGCGCCGAAGCGAGCTGGACGGTGGCATTCAGCAGCGTTGCGCCCTTTATGTCTTCGATGACGGTCAGCGACCGGTCGAGCTTCATCTTGTCGAAACCGAATTCCCGAAGCGTCCCGACGCTCGCATAGCCACAACCGAAATCGTCGAGCGCGATGCGGACGCCGAGCGCCTTCAATCGCTGGAAGCTGCGCTTGGCGAGATCCGGCTCGCTGATGATCGCGCTTTCCGTCACCTCCAGCAGTAGGCGGGACGGATCGAAGCGCAGTTCCTGCAGCACGAATTCGAGCTCGTCCACGAAGCCGGGGTTCTTCAGCTGGATCGGCGACACGTTGACCGAGACCCAGATGTCCTGTTGTTGGTTGAGCGCCATCAGCGCCTTGCAGAGCACGAGCCGGCCGAGATCGTCCACCAGGCCGCCCTTTTCTGCCACCCGAACGAAGATGTCGGGGCGGATCGGCCCCCGCTCCGGATGCGTCCAGCGGGCAAGAGCCTCGACGCCCACCACAAGGCGGCTGCGGGCCGCGATGATCGGCTGGAAGACGACGTTGATCTCGCAGGCTTCGATGGCAAGGCGCAGATCGTTTTCCATCGACCGCTGTTCTGCGTCCTCTTCGTCATGCTCGTGGCTGAATTCGAGGACGCGGTTGCGCCCGAGACGCTTGGCGCGGTGAAGAGCGAGGTCCGCGCGGCGCGCCAGTTCGGCGGCATTCATCGCGCCGCCGTCGAGCCGCGCCATGCCGACGCTGCCGCTGATCGAGATCACCCGGCCCTTGATGCGGAAGGGCTCCTTCAAGGCCGCAATCGTTTCGGGTCCAAGCGGACGGTCGGCAAGCAGGGCGAATTCATCGCCGCCGAGGCGCGCGAGGCACGGCACGTCCGGATGGTCTGCACGCAACCTTTCGGCAATCGCGACCAGAAGCGCGTCGCCGAGCCCATGGCCCCAGGTCTCGTTGACGTTCTTGAAGTTATCGAGGCCGAGCACATGCAGGAAGAGCTGCTTCTCGCCGTCGCGAGAGAGGGCAGCCTCCAGCTGCTCCTTGAGGCCGGTCCGGTTGAAGAGCTTGGTCAGTGCGTCATGTGTCGAATCGAAACGGGCCGCAGCCTCGTGCGAACGGAGGTCGGAGATGAAGATCCAGGCTGCCCAGATGATGCCTGCGAGAAGCGCGATGAAGGTGCCTGCGACCAGCATCAGGGCCGGCTTCACCTGCAGCAGACTCTTCGAGCCCGGTTTCTCCGGCGGCCAGGTGAAGTAGTAGAGTGTCTGTCCGAGCGCATCTTTGAGCGGCGTGCTCAGGCGGCCGGGGCTCGCTTCGTCCTCGAGCTTCAGATCCCGGATCGAGAAATTGCGGCTGATCTCGCCCATCATCGCGGGCGTGATCTCCTTGCCCATGATCATGATGCTGAGCGTTCCCGGATCGATTGCCGCATCCGGCTTGTTCGGCTGGATCGCTGCGGCGCCGACCAGCATGGGTCCGTGCCGGGACTGGACAAAGGCAACCGGAACCGTCTCGCGGGCTTCCGGCGCATGCGTGGCCTTGATGAGGGCCGGCAGCGACCCGTCGAAGAAGCCGAGGGGATCGGAGAGCTGCTTGCCGCGGTGATAGCCGACGGTCTTTCCGCCCTTCGGGGCGATCACAACCAGCGTGTCATAGAGAGGATAATCCGCGGTGATCGAACCCCATGTGGTGTCGATCCAGCTCTCTCGCTCCGGTGTCTGAAGCGTCTTGTAGGCATCGTCCCAGTAGGCATTGTCGCGGATGGTCGAGCCGAGTTGCTTGCCGAGCGCGCGCACCGCACCGTTTGTGGCCGTGACTGCGCGGCTGTCGTCGAGCCGGTCGGCGGTGGAAGAAAGAGCATTGAAGGAGGAGGTGAGCGAATAGCCGAGGGAAAGCGCGGTGATTGCAAAGGCAATCGCCCCGATGATGATGACCCTTCGCGTGATCCTCGTCTGCTTCATGTCATGTACCGAAGCGGGCCGGTGGCTGGCCTGACAGGGTGGCCTGGCCGATGATGCGGTTTCTGCCGGTCTGTTTCGCCAGATAGAGGAAGCCGTCGGCGCGGCCGACGAGATCCGTCTTCCTGTCGCCCGTCTGCCAGGTGGCGATCCCGACGCTCGCCGTCACGATGGAGCCCGGCGGATTTTGCGCATGCGTGATCTGGAGCGCCTCGATCGCCGCGCGGATGCGCTCGGCGCAATATTCCGCGCGCCGGGCCGAGGTGTCGGCCAGCACCACGGCGAACTCCTCGCCACCATAGCGCACGCCGAGATCCGTCGTGTCCCTGAGGTTCCGGCGAATGGCATCCGCAACCGCGCGCAGGCAGGCATCGCCTTCCCCGTGGCCATAGAGATCGTTGAACTGCTTGAAGCGGTCGACGTCGATCATCAGCAGCGAAAGCGGCCTGTTCTTCGTCTGCGCCTCCTCGATCAGCTGATCCAGGCGGTTGTCGAAGACGCGGCGGTTGGCAAGGCCGGTAAGGGCATCCGAATGCGCCATTTCCTCGAGCTGTTCGTGCTGCAGCTTGTAGGCCGTGATGTCGCGGCTCACACTGATGATGCTGGCGCCCGTGCCATGGGAGACGCGTTTGTAGGTGGTTTCCACCCAGATCGTCCGCCCGTCCGGCAGCTGCCGCTTCACCACGACCCGTTCGAGTTCAGAACCCGAGCGGAGCCTTGAAATGGCACCGGCGACCGACCGGGCGCTCGCTGCATCGAGGCCGTCGGTGACGTGCGTGCCGGTCAGTTCCTCCGGCGTGAGGCCGAGCACTTCGGCTGAAGCCGGCGAGACATAGACACGGCGCCCGAGCAGATCGAGCCGCTGGATGAGATCGGTCGAGGCTTCCGCGAGCAGCCGGAATTCGGATTCGCGGGCGGCGATCTGCGCCTCGCTCAGCCGGCGGCGCTTGAGCTGGAGAATCCAGCCCAGCATGGCGAGCCCCGACAGGGCGAACACGATGGCCATGGTGATCCAGCGCATCAGGCCGACATCCGCCCAGCGCTGGAAAATGTTGGAAACGGAGGCGCCCGTGAGCACGATGATGCCAGTGCGGTCGCTGCGGCGAAAGGCGCCGACGCGGCTCACCTTGTCGACCGGCGAGACGTAATAGGTGATGCCGCGGGTTCCAAGCCGGACCGTATCCTGGAAGAAGCTGTGCTTGGTGATGTTCTGGCCGATCAGGGAGGAATCGTAGGGCGCGCGCGACAGCACCACGCCATCCGGCCGCACCATCAGCAGGGCCGCATTCTCGCCGAGGGCAAGGCTTTCGAAGAAGCGCGTGAAATAGCTTGTCGTGAAGGTTGCGACCACGACACCGGCGAATTTCCCCTTTTCATCGTCAATGCGGCGCGAGACGGTCATCACCCAGTTGCCGTCGAGGCGGCTCCGCGTCGGCAGCGCTATGAAGGGCATGGGGTCGCGATTGGCGCGGTGATATCGGAAATAGTCCCGGCCCATGTAGTTGACGTCGCTGGGCGGACTGTTCGTGGAAATCGCGATCAGCTTGCCATCGGCGTCGATGGCCGAAAGCGTCTCGATCAACGGCGCGGAGGCGAGCTGGCCGAGCATCATCTTGCGCATCTTGAAGCCGATCTTCGGATCACCCTGCTCGTCGCGGAACTCCGTAAGGAGGTCGCCGAGCGCCACGCGTGCGATCTCGACGCTGTCGTCCACATGGCGCGAAAGGGCGTCTGCCGCCTGGCTCAGCGTCTGTTCCGAGCGGGCTTCTTCCGATTGCCAGCTGCGGTATTCGTCGACGCTGAAAATGAACAGCAGGGCAAGCGCTGCCAGGGCTGCCGCACCATAGGTCAGCCAGGACAGCGGGCTCTCTGTTCCAAATTTACGCAATACCGCCGCTCCTCCTGCGACCCCTCAAGCCGATGGAAGGGCCTGCCCGGGAGACCTTGCCGCACTTCCTGCGCGCTTTAGCGATCTCTTTCGGAAAGCCTCGCCGCCCAGGGCACCGATGTTCCATCATTCGAAAACTAGGAGCTAATCCCTTACAGAACCTATAATTTCAATGTGCAAGCTTTCACCAGGCAATATTTGAGGATTTTATGAAAAAGTGGAATAAACCTCTACCGTTAAGGTAGTAAATCCAGCTGGAAGTGACGGTCATCGACCGTGGCGGTACAAGAACCTGCCATTGCCAGCTTCCCGCAGCCTTGATAGTCCGGACCGACATATCCTCTCGATGATGGCAGGCCCCATGCTCTCCCCCTCCTCTTCGCAGGCGCCCTCCCCGCTCGCCGGCATCGCGCTTGCCATGGCGGGCTATTCGCTGTTCTCCATCCAGGATGCCGCCGTGAAATGGCTGGTGGAGACCTATCCGGTTCCGGAAATCCTTTTCATCCGCAGCGTCATGATCGTCTGCATCTCCACCTTCGTGATCCGCCGCAACGGCCATCCCTCGATCCTCAGGAGCCCGCATCGCGGTTCGCTCATCCTGCGCGCCCTGCTGATGCTGGGGGCGTGGCTCTCCTATTATTCGGCCGTACGGCATCTGGGGCTCGCCGAGATCACGACCATGTACTTCTCCGCACCCATCATCGTCATGGTGCTCTCGATCTTCGTCCTGCGCGAAAAGGTCGGTCCGATGCGCTGGTTCGCCTGTGTTGCGGGCTTTGTCGGCGTCGTCGTCGCCGCCGATCCCGGTGAGGCGCCAAGCCTCGTTCCGGCGGCCATGGTGCTGTTCGCCGGCTTCTGCTGGGCCTGGAGCACCATCCTCGTTCGCCTCGTCAGCCGCTCGGAAAGCACGATCAACCAGATGCTGGCGACGAGCCTCGCCTTCGTCGTCGCCTGCGGCCTCATGCTGCCCTTCCTCTGGGTCTGGCCGGATGCCGAGGGTTGGGCGTTGATGCTGGGCCTCGGCTGCGTCAGCGCGCTCGGACAGTACCTGCTCTATGAAGGCTTCCGCCACGCGCCCGCGTCCACGCTCGCGCCGATCGAATACAGCGGCCTCGTCTGGGCCTTCCTCTACGGTTACGTCATCTGGGCGGAGGTCCCGACCTGGAACGTCTTCGCCGGCGCCGTGCTCATCGTCTGCTCGAGCCTCGTCCTCGTCTGGTGGGAGCGGCGCGTCGTCCTCCTCTCCCGTCGGCGGTTGAACGTATAGGGGCGCACCCTCTGGAAATCGCGAGCGGAGCGGACATATAGCGGGCGTCACCTTATCGAGCCGTGTATCCGCCCTTGACCCAGATCCGCAATCTCATCCTCCTCCTGGGCGACCAGCTCTCCCTGCCGATGTCGAGCCTCTCCGGTGCCGATCCGGAGCGGGACGTCGTGATGATGTGCGAGGTGATGGAAGAAGCCACCTATGTCTCGCACCATCGCATGAAGCTCGCCTTCGTGTTCTCCGCCATGCGGCATTTCGCCGAAGAGGTGAAGCTGGCAGGGTTCAGGCTGCGCTACACGCGGCTGGAAGACGAGGAGAATGCGGGCTCCTTTTCCGGTGAAGTTGCCCTTGCGGTCGAGGCGCTGAAACCCGAACGGCTTATCGTGACCGAGCCGGGGGAGTGGCGGGTGCTGTCCGCCATGCGCAGCTGGAGCGACCGGTTCGGCATTCCGGTCGAGGTGAGGCCCGATTGGCGCTTCCTCTGTTCGCATCGCGACTTCCGCGCCTGGGCGGCGAAGCGCCAGGGCCTGCTGATGGAACACTTCTACCGCGACATGCGGCGGCGGACCGGTTACCTGATGGACGGACCCGAGCCTGCGGGCGGGCGCTGGAACTTCGACGCCGCGAACCGCAAGCCGGCAAAGCCCGATCTTCTGCGCCCCCGGCATCTGCAGTTCGAACCGGATGCGGTGACCGCGGAGGTCATCGCGATGGTCGAGCGCCGCTTCCCGGACAATATCGGCCGCGTCAGGCCGTTCTTCTATGCGGTAAGGCGCGAAGATGCGCTGAAGGCACTCGCGCATTTCGTGAAGGAATTCCTGCCGCGCTTCGGCGAGACGCAGGACGCCATGCTCTCGGGCGATCCCTTCCTCAACCATTCGCTCCTGTCCATGTACATCAATATCGGTCTTCTCGACCCGCGCGAGGTCTGCGAGGCGGCGGAGACGGCTTTTCGGGCGGGGCGCGTGCCGGTCAATGCGGCGGAAGGCTTCATCCGCCAGATCATCGGCTGGCGGGAATACATGCGCGGGGTCTACTGGCTGAAGATGCCGGACTATGCGGAGAGCAACCATTTCGGCAATACGCGTCCCCTCCCCGGCTTCTTCTGGACGGGCGAGACGGACATGAACTGCCTCTCCACCGTCATCGGCGAGACGCTTGATCATGCCTATGCCCACCATATCCAGCGGTTGATGATCACGGGCAATTTCGCCCTGCTCGCCGGCATCGATCCCGCCGATGTGCACCGCTGGTACCTGGAGGTCTATGCCGATGCCTATGAATGGGTGGAAATGCCGAATGTCATCGGCATGAGCCAGTTCGCCGATGGCGGCGTGGTGGCGACGAAACCCTATGCGGCAAGCGGCAACTACATCAACCGCATGTCCGACTATTGCAGCGGCTGCCGCTATTCGGTGACGAAGAAGACCGGGCCGGACAGCTGTCCCTTCAATTCCCTCTACTGGGATTTTCTCGACCGGAACAGGGAAAAGCTCCGGGCCAATCATCGCCTCGCCCAGCCCTATGCCACCTGGGGCCGGATGTCGGAGGAGCAACGCCAAACCTATCGCGAGACGGCCGCGAATTTTCTCGCCCGACTTACCTGAATATTCGGGGATAACTGGCCTGTCCCACTTAAGAGAACGGTAACTGCTGCTCAATTATAGCAGCAATAACTTATACTTATGGGGACAATGCAGTCATGAAAAGGCCATCGATCAAGGCATCCCTCATCGCCATCATGGGCGTGGTGGTGCTGTCCGTCATCACGCTTTCGGCAGCCTCGCTGCGCAACATCTACGTGATCAGCGCCTCGGCCTCGGACATCGGCAATTACTGGGTGGAGCGGCTGCTCGACGTGCGCGAGGTGAAGTCCGATTTCGCCGACGTGCGCCTCATCCTCGCCCGCCTCGCCATGGCCGGCAAGCCTGCGGACATCCAGCGCGAGGACAAGGCGCTCGGCGAGGCGCAGGCCGCACTCGACACCTCGCTGGCCGGCTTCACCGAGAAGGCACGCACTGCCGACGACAAGGCGCTCGCCGAGAGCCTCGCGCCGCTGCTTGCCGATTACCGCACGGTCGCAAAGAAGTACCGCGACATGATCGCAACGGGCAAGTTCTCCATGGGCTTCTCCTTCTATCGGGCAGAACTTGTCCCGCGCGCGGAAAAGCTGAATGCCCAGCTGATCGTCGTCACGGATGACGTGGTCCAGTCAGCCCGTGGCCGCGTGGCGGACTCCGAAGCAAGCGCCTCCACCGCCTTCCTGATCAATGTCTCGATATCAGTCTTTGCGATCCTCTTCGGCGCGGCCGGCATGTATTTCTCCGTCGCATCCGTCGCCAATCCGATCCAGCGCATCACCGCTGCCATGCGCCGCCTTGCGGAAGGCGACAAGGCTACCGCCATTCCCTTCGCCGGACGTGCCGACGAAATCGGCCAGATGGCCGGTGCCGTCGAAGTGTTCCGCGAGAACGCGCTCAATGCCGATCGTCTCGAACAGGAGGCAAGCTTCAGCCGCAACCAGACTGAGGAGAGCCGCCAGGCCGAACAGCAGCGCGTGGCCCGCGAGGCGGAAGCACTCCGCATTGCCACTTCGGCGCTTGGCGAAGGCTTGCAGCGGCTTGCCTGGGGCGATCTCGCCTGCCAGATCGACCATGCTTTCGCAGTCGAATATGAGGGCCTGCGCCGCGACTTCAATGCGACCGTCGAACAGCTGAACCAGACCGTCGGCGCCGTCATCATGGCCGTCGAGAACATGGAAGGCGGAACCCGCGAGATCTCGAACGGCGCGTCCGACCTCTCGCGCCGGACAGAACAGCAGGCGGCTTCGCTCGAAGAAACCGCAGCCGCGCTCGACGAGATCACCGCCAATGTCACGAGCTCCACGCGTCTTTCCGAGGAAGCCCGCGGCGTTGCCCGTTCGGCCACCGAAAGCGCGGCCCAGTCCGCCTCGGTCGTTTCCCATGCCGAACAGGCGATGCAGCGCATCGAGCAGTCGAGCCAGCAGATCTCCAACATCATCGGCGTGATCGACGAGATCGCCTTCCAGACGAACCTGCTTGCTCTGAACGCCGGTGTGGAGGCAGCGCGCGCAGGCGAGGCCGGCAAGGGCTTCGCGGTCGTTGCCCAGGAAGTGCGCGAGCTCGCCCAGCGTTCCGCCAATGCGGCGAAGGAGATCAAGGGCCTCATTCAGAAGTCGACCACCGAGGTCGAGGGCGGCGTGAAGCTGGTGCGCGAGACGGGCTCTGCATTGAAGACGATTGCCGAGCACATCACCCAGATCAACAGCCACATGGAAGCGATCGCGACCTCGTCGCGCGAGCAGTCGACCGGCCTTGCCGAGGTCAACAGCGCCGTCAACAACATGGATCAGACGACCCAGCAGAATGCGGCCATGGTGGAGGAATCGACGGCAGCGGCCAATGCGCTGGCGCTCGAAGCGGCCCGCCTGCGCGAGCTGGTCGCCGCCTTCCGTCTCGCTGAGGGCAGCATGCAGGCCGAGACCCTGCGCCAGGCGGCGTCCATCATGGCCCGCCCGGCCCCCGCTTCTCCGCGGGCACCGGCCCGGCAGGTCTCGCCGGCCTCCGCACCGGCTCGCACGCCTGCCCGCCCCGCCGTTCAGGGCAACCTCGCCGTTGCCGCCGGTCAATGGGAAGAGTTCTGATCGCCTCCTGCCGATCGGCCTCCCATGCGAAAGGCCCCGCGGATCGCTCCGCGGGGCCTTTTGCCATGTCACGCGTTCGGTCTTGCGTCAGACCGTTCGTCCCCTGAACATTCGCGCGATCGCGATGAGAATGCAGGCGCCGATGAAGCCGGCGATGAGATAGCCGATCCAGCCACCGAGCACGATGCCGAAGATCGAAAGGATGGCATTGGCCACCACTGCGCCGACGATGCCGAGGATGATGTTCATCAGCACGCCCATGTTGCTCTTCATGAACATTTCGGCGAGCCAGCCTGCGAGGCCGCCAATGATGATTGCTGCGATCCAGCCGATGCCTTGATCTTCCATGTTCTTGTCTCCTCTCGAGCGTTTCCGCTGCTGCTGACCATGCAACCACCGGCTTTAACCGGGGCTGCGCCTGTTATGGTTCGCTTCGCCCTGTTGCCTTCGACGGACCCGCCAGCGTCAGCGTGCCCGTTTTCGGATGAAAGCTGCCCAGATAACGGTTCGGTTCGCCTATGGTTGCCTAAGCCACGCAAAAAAGGGAACTTTGTGCCCTTCCCGCCATTATCGGTACGGCACGGCTCGCAAACCGGCAGCCGCCGATAACAGCCCCGGGAGATATCCTATGACCGATTATCCAAAC
Source organism: uncultured Rhizobium sp. (assembly GCA_945952245.1). Classification (GTDB taxonomy): domain Bacteria; phylum Pseudomonadota; class Alphaproteobacteria; order Rhizobiales; family Rhizobiaceae; genus Gellertiella. The sequence goes on from CAMFHT010000023.1 coordinate 14,296, forward strand.
CGCAGCGGAGAAGGCCAGTCGCAAGGCGCGTCCGCGTCGCAGAACACCTACAACACGCAAAGCGAGAACCGGGCCGCCGGCCTCGGCGACATCAAGGAAAAGGCGACGCAGGATTTCAGGGAAATCCGCGAAGCCGCCGAAGCCCAGGCCCGTACCGCTCTCGACAAGTCCACCGAAATGGCCGCCGAGAAGAAGAACCTCATCGCCGAGCAGCTCGCCGGCGTGGCTGACGCTCTCCAGAAGGTCGGCGGCGAGATGAAGAATGGCGAAACCGCCATGGTCGGCCGCTATGCCAGCGACCTCGGCGGAAGCGCCAAGCGTCTTGCCGAAGATCTCAAGAGCCGCGACATGGGCGAGATCGTCTCCATGGCCGAAGACTTCGGCCGCCGCCAGCCCGTCGCCTTCCTCGGCCTCGCCGCAATCGCCGGCCTTGCCGCCAGCCGCTTCGTGCTTGCCTCGGGCAGCCGTGGCCGGGCCAATGCCCGCATGGGTGAAGGCGCCAATACGTCCGCCAACCCGATGGCAGGCCGCCAGACGGTACGCGAAGTCATCCCGAGCGCCCGTCCGACCCAGCAGGCCGGCCATTCCACGACAAGCCAGTCCTCTGGCGGGAGCGATCGCTCCGCATCGCAGGCTTCGGCTTCCTCCGGCACGGGTTTGCGTACCCCCGGCGCATCCGGCGCGGACCAGTCCGGCTACGGCCAGCAGTCGGGCACCACGTCCTCGCAGTCCGGCTACGGCCAGGGCTCGTCGGTATCCGGTTCCACCAGCCGTCCCGCAGGCGGCATGGAAGCCACGGGCATCGGTGGCACCGGGCTCGGCACCTCGCGTGACCGTCCTGCCTCCAGCACTGACACCCCGACGCTCAGCCCGTCCGCCCCCAATCCGCAGCAGTCCGGCCGCGTCCAGATCGGCGAGACCGCGATCGGCCAATCCTCGGCAAGCCCTGCGCAGCCGAACGGCCAGTCTTCCACCCGTCCTTCCAACCTGAGCAATGAGGGCCGTTCCAATGTCTAACGTCGACAACCGTCCGCTTGGGGAACTGATCTCCGGTCTGGTCGGCGATCTCTCCGGCCTGTTCCGCAAGGAAATCGATCTGGCCAAGCGCGAAGCCTCCGACAAGTTCAGCTTTGCCGTCGGCGGCATCGAAATGCTGGTCGCCGGCATGGTGCTCGCCATCGGCGCGGTGGGCGTGCTGCTCTCCGCGCTCGTCAGCGGCATCGCTGCCTTCCTCGTCCACCAGGGCATGATGGAGCCGAGCGCCAATTCGCTCGCCGCCGTCATCGTCGGCGTGATCGTGGCCGGCCTTGCCTGGATGTCCATGTCGCGCGGTCTCTCGATCCTGCGCGGTACCGATCTCACGCTTGACCGGACGGGCCGGTCGCTGCGCCGCGACGCAGAAGTCGTCAAGGAGAAACTGTCATGAGCACCGATTACGATAAGTCTGCCGCCGATATCGAGCGGGAAATCGAAAACGACCGCGAGCGGATCGGCGAGAAGCTCTCCGCGATCCAGGACAGGCTGACCCCCGGCCAGCTGATGGACGAGGCGCTCGGCTATCTCCGCAACAGCGGCGGTTCCGAATACTTCGGCAACCTCACCAATTCGGTGAAGGCCAATCCCATGCCGCTCGCCCTCATGGGCGTCAGCCTCGCCTGGCTGATGGCGAGCTCCAGCAGCAGCACCTCGTCGTCGTCGTCCACCTATCGCGGCACGAACCGCGCATCCACCGCCACCGCGGATTATCCACTGGCAACGGTTTCCGGCGTCATGCGCCGCACCGGCCCGCCGCAGGTGGAGAACGGGCAGCACTACGCCCACTTCGCCGACACCGCCGGCAAGCGCTACCGCGCCATGACCGACGCCACCGGCCGCCGCATGGGCGACTTCATGGACGATGCCGGTGAAACGTTCCGCGGCTTTGCGGACTCGACCGGCCGCCGCATCACGGACTTCCGTGACGAGACCGGCTCCATGATCGACGACGCGCTCGGCTGGGCTGCGGACACCTGGGAATCCGCCAAGGACCGCGCCGGCTCCATGCTGGACAGCGTCAGCGAAAGCCTCTCCGGCATGGGCCGCAGCGTCTCCTCCTCGTCCTCCTCCGCCTATGGCGGCGTTCAGGACGCGATGGGCGGCATCCAGGACCGCGCCGGCCAGATGAACGACATGATCATGCGCACCTTCCGCGACCAGCCTCTGGTTGCCGGTGCGCTGGCCTTTGCGGCAGGCGCCGCGATCGGCGCAGCGCTTCCCCACACCGCCCGCGAGGACGAGCTGATGGGTAACGCGGCCGACAGCATCAAGGACGATCTCGGTGAACGCGCCTCCGGTCTCGTAGACCAGGGCAAGCAGGTTGCCCGCGACGTCTATGAAAAGGCCGTCAACGTGGCCGACGAACTCCACGACACCGCCCGCGAACGCATTGCCGAGGAAGGCCGGAACTTCACCGCAACGCCTCGCGACAGCGGTGGTGCGAGCGCCAACCTCTGACGCACACGTACTTCGATCAGATGAACCAGGCCTCCCCTGCTCCGGCGGGGGAGGCCTTCTTGCGTTTCCGTCACGCCGCCCGCGATTTCGCCCATTGCGAAGGGGCGGTGCCGAGCATGCGGCGGAACATGGTCGTGAAGGCGGCGATGTTCTCGTAACCGGCATCGAGCGCCACCGCCGTTACCGGATCGCCGCGGGAAAGGCGGGGCAGCGAGGCGAAGATGCAGGCCTGCTGCCGCCAGGTGACGAAGCTGACCCCCGTCTCCGCCCGGAAGAAGCGGGTGAACGAGCGCCGGCTCATGCCGAGTTCGCCGGCCCAGTCGTCTATGCCGGCCTGCGCTGCGGGTTCGTCGAGGAAATGCCGGCAGAGGCGCGCGAGGCGCTCGCTGCCGGGGAAAGGCAGGCCGAGCGGACGCTCCGGCAATTGCCAGACCTCGTCCAGCAGCAGGTCCATGACGAGTTTCTGGCGGCGGGCGGACAGCGGGCGGATGTCGAGGGCCACGAGCTCCTCGATCAGGCTGCGGGCGAGCGCCGTGACCTCCACCACGCGCGGCCGGGTCAGGCCCACCGGCTGTTCCACATAGATCGAATGCATTTCGACGTCGCTGATCATCTCCGTCGCGTGTTCCAGACCTGCGGGGATGACGAGGCCGTGGCCGGGCGGGATCATCCAGCGGCCGTCGGCGGTCGCAACCAGCACGACGCCGCGGCGGGCAAACCAGAGCTGCACGCGATTGTGGCTGTGCGGCTCGACCTTGAAACCGGCGGGGTAGACGCGGCCAAGCGCCAGCACCGGATCGGCGGTGCCGTCGATCCAGGTCAGGCTGTCGAGGTGCTCCCGCAGCGATTGTCCGAGGTGCCCGCTATGGTCGATGTTGCGCATTTGGCCCGATCTCGAAAGAACAAGACCAGAGCACAAAAGCAGGCCATCCACAAGACTTGTAAGACATCAAGCGGTTCGATGGTCCGCAAGCAGGCGGCGATGGCGGGCCTTAATGCCCATTCTGGAGAGCGACATGGCGACGATTGCATCGCACGGAAATTTCAGCGCGGAAAAGACGGCCTTCTCCGTCATCGTGGCCGCAAGCTTCTGCCACATGCTGAACGACATCATGCAGTCCCTCCTGACCTCGCTCTATCCGCTGCTGAAGGCCAATTACGCGCTCGACTTCGTGCAGATCGGCCTGCTCACCTTCGCCTTCCAGGTCACGGCCTCGCTGCTGCAGCCGGCGGTTGGCGTCATCACCGACAAATGGCCCATGCCGTTCTCGCTGCCGGTCGCCATGCTCTCGACCTGCATGGGGCTCCTGACGCTCGCCTATGCCAGCCACTTCGAGGTTCTTGTCATCGGCGCCTGCCTGATCGGCGTGGGCTCGGCGATCTTTCACCCGGAAGCCTCGCGCGTTGCGCGTCTCGCTTCCGGCGGACGCCATGGCCTCGCCCAATCGCTGTTCCAGGTGGGCGGCAATACGGGCACGGCCATCGGCCCGCTGCTTGCGGCCTTCATCGTCATCCCGCGCGGACAGTCGAGCCTCAGCTGGTTCACGGTGATCGCACTCACCGGCTTCGTCGTGCTGAGCTGGGTCAGCGTCTGGTATACGCGCCACCGCAAGGCGCAGGCCGGTCGCAAGCCTGCAAGCCGCACGCTCCCCCTGCCCCGCAACCAGGTGATGATGACGCTTGTCGTGCTCGTGGTGCTGACCGCGACGAAGAATGCCTATCTTGCGAGCCTTTCCAGCTATTTCACCTTCTTCTCGATCGCGAAGTTCGGGGTTTCGGTGCAGCAGGCGCAGATGATGCTCTTCCTCTTCCTCGGCGCCTCCGCTGCCGGCGTCTTCCTCGGCGGGCCGATCGGCGACCGCTATGGCGCGCGCACCGTCATCTGGTTCTCGATCCTCGGCGTCATCCCCTTCGCGCTCCTTCTGCCCTATGCCAACCTGTTCTGGACCTCGGTGCTGGTGGTGGTGATCGGCTTCATCTTCTCCTCCGCCTTCTCGGCCATCGTGGTCTTCGCGCAGGAACTGGTGCCGGGACGGGTGGGCATGATCGCCGGCATGTTCTTCGGCTTTGCCTTCGGCTTCGGGGGCATAGGAGCTGCCGTCCTCGGCGTCTTCGCCGACCGGGAAGGCATCGAGTTCGTCTACCGCGTCTGCTCCTATCTGCCGCTGCTGGGTCTCCTGACCGTGCTCCTGCCGCGTCTTCCCGAACGCACTTGAGGCTGATGCTTTTGCCCAATAGACTGGCAAATCAACAGCCAGCACGGGACAGACAAAGCAGATGACCAGCCGTTACGAGGAAAAGATCGCGCGCATCCGCGCGGGGCAGTATGCCAAGGGCGATTTCATCATCGCCGATGCCAAGGATGCGGACATGTCCGGCGGGGTGAACACCGCCGGACGCCGCCGCGATGGCGCGGGCAAGCCGGTCGGCGTGCGCACGCGGGCAGAATTCCTCGCCGAGATCCGCGGCCTGATCGACCAGGACGTGGTCGACATCATGCTTCTCTCCGCCTCCAACGTGGAGCGGCTGCAGGAGGAAGGCGCCTTCGCGAAAAGCCGCGTCTACCCCGCCTTCCGCGCCAACGACACGACGGATGTCTGGGGTAATGTCCGCCACGGCACCTATAGGCAGGTGCCGTCGATCCCCTATCGCGGTGCGGACCTTGCCCGGGCGCGGGCCAATCTCTGCCTCTATTCGGTGACCTTCAACAATGACGCGGCGGCCGACGTCGCCTCGCTCGAAGCCTACCGTGCCTTCCGCCGCGAGATCCAGCAGACGGACAAGAAGCACTTCCTCGAGATCTTCAATCCCAACATGCCCCTCGGCCTCGGCTTTGCCGAAACCGGGCAATATGTGAACGACTGCATCCTGCGCACGCTTGCTTCCCTGACGAGGGCGGAGCGGCCGGAATTCCTGAAGCTCGTCTACAATGGCCCGGCAGCGCTCGAGGAACTGGCGGGGCACGACCCCTCGGTCGTGGTCGGGGTTCTCGGCGGCAGCGGCGGCACGCACCGCGACACGTTCGAGCTCGTGCGGCAGGCAGAGAAATACGGTGCCCGCGTCGCCCTCTTCGGCCGCAAGATCAACGGCGCCGAGCACCAGCCGAGCTTCATCACCTGGATGCGCCGCGTGGCCGATGGCGACGTCGGCTCGGAAGAAGCTGTCCGCGGCTATCGCTCGGATCTGCAGACGCTGGGGCTTACGCCCGACCGCTCGGCGGAGGATGATCTCGCTGTCACCGAGGAACCGCTGAAGCCCGGCCTCTGACAAGCGTTTCCAGTCCGGGGGAGGGGAGGGCAGAGCCATGCGCCCCGCGCAAATCGGCCATGCTCCCCCTGCCCTCTTCGACCAAAGGCTAAGGCGGTTCGATTGCCATGGATCTGTCGGGGTCCTAAACCCATTGCTTTCTCATGCGGCATGGCCGAAATCCGGCCCCTCCCCTTCCGGGCCGCAGCGAAGACGAGACTGGATGGACCACATGACAGATCAGCGGATCGCCTGCCCGCGGCTCCGGGCAAAAATCATGAGCGCCGAAGACGCTGCTGCGCTCGTTTCCCCCAATGACACGGTAGGCCTCAGCGGCTTTACCGGTTCGGGCTATCCGAAGGCGGTTCCGCTGGCGCTTGCCTCGCGCATGGAG
>CAMFHT010000024.1 GCA_945952245.1 uncultured Rhizobium sp.
GGCCGATGTTCTGGTAGCCCATGGTCGCGGCTTCCCAGAGATCCTTGGTGCCCATGGCCATCGGGATGTAGGTGCCGTCGGCCTTGATCTTGTCGAGGGCGGCGAAGAACTCGTCCTCGGTCTTGGGAACGCTGATGCCGAGCTTCTCGAAGGCTTCCTTGTTGTAGATGAAGCCGTGGATGACCGAAGCCATCGGCACGCAGAAGGTCTTGGCGCCATCGTCGGTAGTCCAGGCGGACTTGGCGACGGGCGAGAAGTTCTCCATGCCCTTGAGGTCGGTCAGGTCCGCGAGGTGCCCCTTGTTGAACAGTTCGAGCGAGGCATCGAACGGACGGCAGGTGATGAGGTCGCCCGCGGAGCCGGCATCGAGCTTGGCGTTGAGAGCGGCGTTGTATTCGGTCGGCGCGGTCGGTGCGAAGGTGACCTTGATGCCGGGGTTCTTGGCTTCGAAGGCCGGGATCAGCTTTTCCTGCCAGATCTTCAGGTCGTCGTTGCGCCAGCTTTCGATGGTCAGCGTGGTGTCTGCATGCGCCACACCATAGCCCGTGAGCAGGCTGGTGGTGAGCAGCAGAGCCTTGACATGATTGCGGTTCATTCGGTTCTCCCTCGGTTGGAACGCCAGGATGACGCCCCTGTTCTAGATTACAGTCTGACTTCCCTGCCTGAGCGACTGGAGAGCGGGGCGCAGATGCGCCTGATGCGCATCGAGAAGGGTTTCGGCCTCGGCCACGCCCTTCGCCCCCGCCGCCAGAAGCACGGCAATCTTCACGTTTCCGGATGCGGTGGCGAGAAATCCCTCCGCCGCCTCCTGATCGATGCCGGCGATGTCCGACACCATGCGCGAAGCCCGCGCACGCAGCTTCCCGTTATCGGCCTTCAGGTTGACCATGTGCCCGTCGTGTACGTGACCCAGCATCACGCCCATGAGGGTGGAGACCATGTTGAAGGCGATCTTCTGCGCCGTGCCCGCACCCATGCGGGTAGAGCCGGCAATGACTTCCGGCGGCGTCGGCAGCAGCACGGCCACATCGGCCGGCTGAAACAGTCGCGCACCGGCATTGTTGGCAAAGGAAATGACGCGCGCACCCTTCTCCCGCGCAAGTTCGGCAATCGCAAGCACGTAAGGGGTCGAGCCGCTCGCGGAGACCGCGATCACGCAATCGGCAGGGCCGAGATGAAGCGCTTCCGCTTCTGCGCGCCCGGCCTCGGCATCGTCCTCCGGGCCGCCCGGCAGGGAGGTGAGATTGGCCGTGCCGCCGGCAAGCAGGATGCGGATCCTGTCCTCGGGAATGCCATAGGTGCCCGGCAGCTCCAGCGCATCGCCGAGCGCCATGAGGCCTGAACTGCCGGCGCCGGCATAGACGAGGCGTCCGCCGTCACGAATTGAACCGGCCATCAGCCGGGCCGCTTCGGCCATCTCGTCAAGGGACCCCAGAACCACGCGGGCGGCTTCCGCTTGCCCCTCGCCCAGAAGGCGCAGCACGGCAACGGGATCGAGGCTGTCCAGCCCCTCTGCCCTTCCATGCCTCGCCTCGGTACGGTTCATGTCTCTCTCCTGCTCCAACTCTCGAACATGATGCCAAAAAAATACCACTTGTCCAGCCGAAAAATTAACATTTGCGACCAAATGCATGCCACACCCAGGAATAGCTGCAATTTTCGGCAATTTTTTCAGATACTTGAAAATCGGTGGCGGAAAACAGAAATTCAGCTTGGTTAAAGGTATTTTTTTGGTATCATACCACTAGGGAGGACTTCATGGCCGCACTGGTATTGGGAATCGATGGGGGTGGAACGGGGTGCCGCGCAGCGGCTGCCGCCGCAGATGGCCCCGTTCTCGGTATCGGTGAGGCCGGCCCCGCCAATATTCTGACCGATCCTGCCAGGGCCGCCCGGCACATAGAAGAGGCGGCGCGAGCCGCTCTTGTCAATGCAGGTCTCGACCCCGATGCCGTTACCACCATACCCGCATTTCTGGGGCTTGCCGGCAATAACGAGCCAAACGCGGCGGAGACGGCCGCACGCCTCCTGCCCTTTCCCCGGATGGACATCCGCTCCGACGGGCTGATCGCGCTCGAAGGCGCCTTCTCCGGCAAGGATGGCGCAATTGCCAGTCTCGGCACCGGCACGGTCTATCTGCTCCGGCACGAGGGCGAAGTGCATCAATTCGGCGGCTTCGGCTTCTTTCTCGGCGATGGCGGCAGCGGTGCGCGGATCGGCCAGGACGCGCTGCGGCAGGTGCTGCTCGCCCATGACGGCATCCGGCAAGCGAGTGCGCTGACGGCAGAGCTCTTCCGTTCCTTTGGAGAAGATCCCGGCGCCATGCTGGCCTTTGCCCGGAATGCCACGCCCGGCGATTTCGCCCGGTTCGCGCCGCAGGTCTTCGCTGCGGCGGGGGCCGGCGATGCCGTCGCCGCTGAAATCGTTTCCGATGCGGCCGAAGAGGTGAATGCGGTGCTCGACCGCATGCTCGCCCTCTCCGGTCCGACGCCGCTCTGCCTCGCGGGTGGCCTGAAGACCCTCTATCCGCCCTATCTTGCGGAGCGCCACCGGGCGCGGCTCGTTGAGCCCGACGGCGATGCGCTTGCCGGCGCGATCCGCCTTGCCCGCAGCACGTTTCTCGCCACGGAGGCACGCTCCTGATGTCGCTCGACGGTCTCTTCACGCTCGACTTGCTGCAGGCCGGCGGCACCGGGCCGCTCTACATGAAGCTGCGCCAGGTGCTGGAAGATGCAATCCGGTCGGGAAAGCTGGATCAGGGCGAGGCGCTGCCGCCGGAGCGGGACCTTGCCGAACTCGCCAACGTCAGCCGCGTCACCGTGCGCAAGGCGGTCGAGGATCTGGTGCGCGACGGGTTGCTGGTGCGCCGTCACGGGTCCGGCACCTTCGTTTCCAAGCCCGTTTCCCGTGTGCAGCAATCGCTTTCCCGCCTCACCTCCTTTACCGAGGACATGGCGCGGCGCGGCTACAGCACGAAGGCGGAGGTGCTGGAACGCGGCCTCTTCCACCCGACGAGCGAGGAGTCCATCATGCTCGGGCTTTCCTCCGGCACCATGGTTGCGCGCATCAGCCGCCTGCGCCTTGCCGACGGAACGCCGCTCGCGATCGAGCGGGCGAGCCTCTCCACCGAATTCCTGCCCGAGCCGGAGCGGGTGACCACTTCGCTCTATGCGGAGCTGGACCGGATCGGCGCGCGCCCCGTCAGGGCGGTCCAGCGCATATCCGCCTGCAATGTCAAGGAGCCGGATGCGACGCTGCTCGGCATGTCCGTCGGCGCGGCAGGGCTTTCCATCGAGCGTGTCTCCTACCTCGCCTCGGGCCGGGTGGTGGAATTCACGCGCTCCCTCTACCGTGGCGACGCCTATGACTTCGTCGCCGAAATGACACTCGGGGACGGCGAGCCCGGCAAATAGCCGGCGGCCTCCCCCTCCTGCCGCCCCATGCGGCTTCATTGCAAGGAAAAGACGATGCAGACCCATATGCGACGCGAAATCGACGAGATCCCCGAGGCCGCGGCACGCCTGATCGAAGGCGCAGGCCCGGCTCTGGAGAAAGCAGGCGCGGCGCTCCGGGAGAAGAATCCGGCCTATGTCGCGACCATCGCCCGCGGCTCTTCCGACCACGCGGCCTATTTCATCAAGTATGCGGTGGAACTCACCGCCGGCAAGCCGGTCGCCTCTCTCGGCCCCTCGCTTGCTTCGATCTATGGCGCAAGGCTTGACCTCTCCGGCGCGGCCACGATCGCCATCTCCCAGTCCGGCAAGAGCCCCGACATCGTCGCCATGGCGAAGGCCGCGACCGAAAGCGGCGCCGTCAGCATCGCGCTCACCAACACCATGGGCTCGCCGCTGGCGGATGCAAGCCGCCATGCGCTCGACATCAAGGCCGGCCCCGAACTCGCCGTGGCGGCGACCAAGTCCTATGTGAGCTCGGTTCTGGCCGGCCTGCTGCTGCTTGCCGAATGGACCGGCAACGACGAGCTGAAAGCGGCGCTGAAAGCCTTGCCCGAACATTTCGCCAGGGCCGTCACGCTCGACTGGCAGGCGCTCGGCGAGGATATCGGCATATCCGGCTCGCTCTACCTGCTCGGCCGCGGACCGTCGCTCGCCATCGCCTCCGAAGCGGCGCTGAAGTTCAAGGAAACCTCCGGCATGCATGCGGAAGCCTATTCGGCGGCAGAAGTGCTGCATGGCCCCGTCGCGCTGGTGAAGCCGGACTTCCCCGTCGTCGCCTTCGCCGCCCGCGATGCGGCGGAAGCCTCGATCGCGGAGATTGCCGACGGGCTTGCGGCGAAGCGCGCGGCGGTCTACGCAACCTCCGGGCGGGTCACCAGGGCAGGAAGGCTCCCCTTCGTGGAGACGGGGCATCCGCTGACCGATGCGCTGGCGCTGATCATTCCCTTCTACGGCTTCGTCGAGGCCTTTTCCCGCGCGCGCGGCTTCGACCCGGACAAGCCGGAAGCCCTCAAGAAAGTGACGGAAACCCGATGAGCACGACAACGGCATATCTCGGCGCCCGCATCTTTACCGGTGAGGACTGGGTGGAAGGCATGGCGCTGCTGACCGGCGGCGGCAAGATCCACGGCTTCGTGAACCCGGAGAACCTTTCCCCCGATGCCGCGCGCGTCGATGCCTCGGATACGCTGATCGTGCCGGGCTTCATCGATCTGCAGGTCAATGGTGGCGGCGGCGTGATGCTGAACGACGAGCAGTCGGTGGAAGGCATCCGCACCATCTGCGCCGCCCATGCCCGCTTCGGCACGACGGCGCTTCTGCCGACGCTGATCACCGACACGCCGGAGATCACCGAAGCCGCCCTTCGCGCCGGTATCGAGGCGAAAGAGGCAAATATCCCGGGCTTCCTGGGCCTCCATCTCGAAGGCCCGCACCTCTCGCTCGCCCGCAAGGGCGCGCACGACCCCAAGCTCATCCGCCCCATGGAAGCGCGCGATCTTGCCCGGCTTCTCGACGCCGCCTCGCATTTCCAGGTGCTGATGACCACGGTCGCGCCGGAAAATGCGACGGCGGAACAGGTGGGGGCCCTTGCCGAGGCAGGCCTTCTCGTCAGCCTCGGCCATACGGATTCGGGTTACGATACGGTCGGTCGATATGCTGCTGCGGGCGCGCGTGCGGTCACCCATCTCTTCAACGCCATGAGCCAGCTCGGCAACCGGGAACCGGGTGTGGTCGGTGCCGCGCTCAACGATGGCAGGCTTTCCGCCGGTCTCATCGCCGACGGCTTCCACGTCCACCCGGCCTCGATGCGCGCCGCCCTGTCCGCCAAGCGCGGACCCGGCCGCGTCTTCCTCGTCACCGACGCCATGTCGATCATCGGAACCGAGCTCACGCGCTTCACCCTCAACGGCCGCACCATCTACCGCGAGAACGGCAAGCTGACGCTCGAGGACGGCACGCTTGCCGGCGCGGACATCGACATGCTCGCCTCCATCCGCTTCCTGAACGAGCGCCTCGGCCTGCCAATCGAGGAGGCGCTGCGCATGGCAAGCGTCTACCCCGCAGACGCCGCCCGCGTGTCCGACCGCAAGGGGTCGCTGAAGGCCGGCATGGACGCCGATTTCGTGCAGCTGACACCGGGGCTGGACATGGTCGCGACGTTCATCGGTGGCGTGAGGGTTTGACGGTTTCCTTCTCGCCTCTGGCGGGCGAATAGAACGCTTACGCAGAGCGCCCGGAGCCCCCTCACCTGCCGGCATCCTCTCCCCGCTCGGCGGGAAGTATCCCGCCGGAGAGAGGAGACTTGGTGGAGGCCGCTCGCTACTTGCCTCTTCTCCCCAGCGGGGAGAAGGTGGCGGCAGCCGGATGAGGGGGCTCCAAGCAAATCTTTGGCGAGAGAGGCCAAGGTGTGAGAAATTGTACTCTCCATTGCCGAAGTAGTCTGCCACCCCGGAGCCTCCCATGCACAACCTCCTCATCGATATCGACGGCGTTTCCGTCGGCCATGCGACGGACCTTCACATCGCGACTGGCGTAACCGCCGTCGTGTTCGACGAGCCTGTGGTGGCATCGGTTTCGGTGCTGGGCGGTGCGCCGGGCGGGCGGGATACGGATGCGCTCGATCCGCGGATGACCTATGGCTGCGTCGATGCGCTGGTGCTCTCGGGCGGATCGGTCTACGGGCTCGACGCGACCGGCGGCGTGCTGGACGGGCTGCGGGAGGCCGGACGCGGCCTGACCTTCGGCACCGTGCGGGTGCCGGTGGTGGCGCAGGCGATCCTGTTCGACCTGATGAACGGCGGCAACAAGGACTGGGGCTCGACCTCCCCCTATCACCGCATGGGCCGCGAGGCGTTTGCTGCGGCATCCCGGGAGCCGTTCCCGCTCGGCACCGTAGGCGCCGGCACCGGGGCGACGACGGCGAACCTCAAGGGCGGGCTCGGATCGACGAGCGCCGAGACATCCGCCGGTCACCGCGTCGCAGCGCTCGTCGCCGTCAATGCGCTGGGCAGTGCCATCGTCGGCGAAGGTCCGCACTTCTGGGCGGCTCCCTTCGAGCGGGATGAAGAATTCGGCGGTCTCGGCTACCCGGCTGCCTTCAGGCCCTCCGACACCGCCATGCTGGTCAAGGGCATGGAGCCTTCGGCCACCACCATCGGCATCGTCGTGACCGATGCGATCCTCACCAAGGCGGAGGCGCATCGCCTCTCCATCCTCGGCCATGACGGGCTCGTCCGGGCAATCCACCCCGCGCATTTTCCCTCGGACGGCGATACGGTCTTTGCCGCGGCGACGGGCCGGAAGGCGGTTTCGAGCCCGCTGGAATTCATGGAAATCTGCCACCTCGGCATGGCGACCATGGCGCGGGCGGTGGCGCGCGGCGTGCATGCGGCAACCGCGCTACCCCAGCCGGGCGCCAAGCCCGACTGGTCTGAGAGGTTCGGCAAAGACTGAGATCAGCCGCGGCGGACGAGATCGCGCGGCAGGCCGGAGAGCACCTCCGCGCCATCCGCCTTCAGGATCACCACTTCCTCCAGGCGCACGCCGAAGCGGCCCTTGAGATAGATGCCGGGCTCGATCGAAAAGACATTGCCTTCTTCCAGCACCACGTCCGAGGTGGCGGTGATATAAGGCCCCTCGTGGATGTCGATGCCGACGCCGTGGCCGGTGCGGTGGAGGAAGTACTCGCCATAGCCGGCTTCCGCGATCACATTGCGCGCCGCCGCGTCGACGTCACGGGCGCGCACGCCCGGCTTTGCGGCAGCGATCGCCGCCTTAACCGCCCGGTCGACGATGGCGTGCACCTCCTCGAGCCCTTCGGGCGCCGGACCGAAATGACCCATGCGGGTCATGTCGGAGGGATAGCCCCTGTTCCGTCCGCCGATATCGACCAGCACCGCATCGCCGCGCTTCAGCCGGCGGTTGGAGCAGTGGTGGTGCGGAAAGGCGCCGTTCTCGCCAAAGCCGATGATGGTGAATTCGGCAACGGCACCTTCCGCCCGGTAGAAAATCTTCACGACTTCGGCGACGTCGAGCTCCGTCATTCCCTCCTTCAGCGCAGAAAACGCGGCTTCCGCGGCCCGGTCGTTGAGAAGCGCGTTGTCCTTGAGGATGCGGTATTCCTCGGCATCCTTGCGGGCACGCAGCGCCGCGACGGTCTCGCCGGTGAAGGCATGGCGCGGCTCTTTCAGCGCGCCGAGGAGCAGCAGAGCGAAATCGGCCCGCATGGTCTCGTCCAGCGCGACCTTCAGGCCGGATTTTTCCTTCACACCGAACTCGCGAAGCAGCGCGTCGAGCGCGCCGTTCGGGCCCTCGTCGTCCGCCCAGGGGTAGAAGGGCAGGTCCGTGTCCTTGCGGGCGGCATCGACATTCAGCTTCGGCATCAGGAAGGCGACATGATCGGCCGAGACGATCTGCATGACCGGACGCTCGTCGCCATGGGGCGAGACGCCGGAAAGCCAGAGCATGTGCGAGCTCGGGCCGACGGCGACGAGATCGGTGCCGGAGGCCTGCATGCGGGCGCGAAGGGCCGAAAGGCGGCCATTGAAATCGGGCATTTCATTCTCCTGGGGTGTGAACGGTCAGACCATGGCCAGCGAGGACGGGCCGCGCGGCGGGGGAAAGAGGTGATCGAGAGCTGCGAGATCCTCCGCACCGAGGCCGAGGTCGAGCGCCGCGGCATTCTCGCGGACACGGGCCGCACTGCGGCTCTTCGGAATGGCGATCACGCCAGGCTTCTGCAGCAGCCAGGCGAGCGCGACGGTGGCGCCGGAAACGCCATGCCGGCGACCGATCTCGGCAAGGCCCGGATGATTGACGAGATTGCCTTCGCCGAGCGGGCAATAGGCCATGATCGCGATCTTCGCCTCTTGAGATTGCGGCATGAGATCCCATTCGATGCCGCGATCGCCAAGATTGTAGAGCACCTGGTTGGCGACACAGGCCTTGCCATGGGGAACCGCGGCAAGCTCCTCCATATCAGAGGGGTCGAAGTTCGACACGCCCCAATGGCGGATCTTGCCGTCCCGCTTCAGCGTCTCGAAGGCCTCCACCGTTTCGGCAAGCGGTGTGTGGCCGCGCCAGTGTAGCAGGTAGAGATCGAGGCGGTCCGTCCGGAGCTGGCCGAGGCTGCGCTCGCAGGCGGCGATCACTCCCTTGGCCGAAGCGTTGGACGGAAGCACCTTGGAGACGAGGAAAACCTCGTCCCGCCGCCCTGCGATCGCCTGGCCGACCAGCGCCTCGGAGCGACCGTCGCCATACATTTCCGCCGTATCGATCAGCTTCAGCCCGAGATCGAGGCCGGTCCGGAGCGCATCGATCTGGCCCGCCTCGTCTGGCTCGCCGACCCCCATCTTCCAGGTACCGAGACCGAGCGCCGGCACCTCCTCGCCCGTCAGGAGCTCTACCCATCGCATGACAGCATCTCCACCCATGGTTTGCGTGGCGTGGACTATGCCGCTCCGGGGCTGCTTCCGCCAGTCGGAAAACGCAAGGTGTGCGGAAAGGATTATTTTATGGCTTCAGCCCGACATGCCCTTCGAAGGCACGCTCGGTGCGGCAGGAACAGGCAGCCTGCCCGGAATGCGGGCAGCAGATGGTGCTTTTCCGCCTGTTTTTTAATCGATTGTTAAATCCTCGCTTGACTTCGGTTGCGACCTAACGCCACACTTTCCTGAAAAGAATAGGTTTTAACCGTCACGCAATTCCGCGTTGGGAGGCCCCGATTGCGAAGGACGGCACCCGGAGGGGCTTTGGGAGGCATTTCATGGATCATGACCGTGATCTCGATGCCCGCATTGAGGCCATGTACCGGCGGGACGTGTTGGGAGCACGTCTTCTGGTGGCGCTCCTGTGGGTCGTCATTCTCTTCGTGCTCGGCTTTTCCTGGCCGCACATTCCCGATTCGACCGTTCGCATCATCGTCGCCATCGCCGCCTTCGCCGTGCTGGTGTTCAACACGGCGTCCGTGACCGCCATGCTGCGCAACTATCGGGAAGACAAGCATTTCATCTATGCGCTCGACATCCGCAACCTGGATGCCATGCGCGAAGCCAAAAGAATGTGAGGTGCTGACATGGCCAAGTATAGTCCGCCGGAACAGCCCAAGGGCATGCAGATCTTCGACATCGTCTTCCTGATCGTGGCGATCTTCGCCGCACTGTGGCTGCCGCTGAGGGCCGGCTGGGCCGGTGCCTCGAAGAGCATCGACGCCATAGCAAACCCCACCTGGGAAAGCCTCAAGCAATCGCCTGCCATGGTCGAGCAATGGGTCAAGCTCGGCTATGCCGATGCAGCCTCCGCCCACAACATCATCCAGAACAAGTTCCACTACTCGATCGACTGGCTGGAGCTCATCGTCATGGCAGCCGTGGTCATCGGCTATTTCGTCTTCGTGTTCCGGGCTTCCGACAAGGAATACCGCGACGTGATCGACGAAAAGTTCAACGGCAAGTGAGGGCCAGACCATGTGGACATATGCATCCTATGCCTGCTGGGCCGCATCCGCCCTGCTCGTCTTCTGGATGGTCGCGGATTGGTACAAGACCGATACGACCTTTTCCGAGGACGTCCTGACTTCATCCCGCGAAGGCGAGATCGAAGCCGAAACCGAACAGCACAAGCTCTGAGGAGGGGATCATGAACCAGACCGTTTCCACCCCCGCTCCGGCCGCCAAGGTCTCGCTGCTGCGCGTGCTGGGTCCCGCCCATGTCTGGGCGCTCGGCGTCGGCATCGTGCTCGTCGGCGAATTCACCGGCTGGAATTTCTCCGCCGACAAGGGCGGCGCGCTTGCGGCCCTCATCGTCTGCTGGGTCATCGGCCTTCTCTACACCTCGGTAGCCATGATCGACTCCGAGGTCACCTCCACTGTCGCCGCGGCGGGCGGCCAGTATGCGCAGGCCAAGCACATCGTCGGCCCGCTCATGGCCTTCAACGTCGCCCTCTACCTCGTCTTCGCCTACACCATGCTGGAGGTGTCCGACGCCATCCTGGTCGGCGACCTCTTCGTCAGCCGTGCCGGCGAGGCGGAACTGACCCGCCACGGCTTCGTGGTCTTCACCATCGTGCTGCTCGGATGGCTGAACTATCGCGGCGTGCTGATGACGCTCAACGTCAATTTCGTCATCACGGCGCTCGCCTATCTCTCCATCCTCATCCTGTTCTTCTCCGTGCAGCCCTGGAGCCAGGGCACGGTGCTGAAGCTCGGGCAGCTGGTGACGCCCGACAATGCGCTGCCCTATGGCTGGATCGGCGTCATCGCCGCCTTCCAGTTCGGCATCTGGTACTATCTCGGCATCGAGGGCACCACGCAGGCGGCGGAAGAGGTGCGATCGCCCGCCCGCTCGCTGCCCTTCGGCACCATGGCCGGCATGATCACGCTGCTGATTGCCGCTGCCATGACCTGGTATGTCTGCGCCTCGCTGCTGCCCTGGGAATATCTCGGCTTCACCTTCTTCCCGCTTGCCGATGCAGCGAAGGTGACGGGCTCGCCGGCGCTCGAATTCCTGCTGTTCTGGGGCACGGTGCTCTCGGCGGTTGCCTCGGCCAACGGATGCATCAACGATGCGGCGCGCGCCTGGTTCTCGCTCGGGCGCGACCGCTACCTGCCGACCTGGTTCTCGGCGGTGCATCCGAAATACCGCACGCCCTACCGCTCGATCCTCTTCCTGTTGCCGATCGCGCTCGCCTTCGCCTTTATCGCCGACCTCAACCAGGCGATCACCTTCTCCATCCTCTCCGGCGTGCTGCAATATACCTTCATGAGCATCAACATCATGATGTTCCGGAAGAAGTGGCCGCTCGGTTCGATCCGCCGCGGCTATACGCATCCCTTCCATCCGCTGCCGGCGATCGTGCTCTTCCTGCTCTGCGCGATCACCTTCTTCGCCATCTTCCTCGGCTTCGGCTCGCAACTGACGGCGATGGTGGTGTTCTATCTGGTCGTGTCGCTCTGGTTCCATTTCTACCGCTACAAGTACGTGCGGCGTGGCGACCAGTTCTCCATGCCCTGGCCGAAACCGCAGGGCTATTGAGGAGCCGACGCGATGATGGAGATCCTCCTCGGCGGTCTGGGTCTGGGCCTCGTGCTCGCCCTGCTCGTGCGCGACTACAGGAGGATCGAGGCCCGCAAACGAGAGGAGGCCGGTGCACTGTTCGGCCTCCTCGAACCGCTGATGACCGACGTCCGCCTGAAGCCCGTCGATCAGGCCGGATGCCAGTCGATCGAGGGCCGTCTCGGGGGGCAGTTCGTGCAGATCAGGGCCGTCGCGGATACGCTGTCGCTGCGGAAGCTGCCCAGCCTCTGGCTGATGATCACGCTGCCGGGCGACACCGGCCTATCGGCCACGCTCGACATGATGATGCGGCCGGCAGGCCAGTCCAGTTTCTCCAATTTCGATCTGCTGCCGGACACGCTTGCCCGCCCCGCAGGCTTTCCCGAGGAGGCGGTGCTGAAGAGCGACGACGCCGCACTCGCCCCCGACCCCGGTCATTTCCGCCCCTTGCTCAGGCCCTTCACCCTCGGCATCGGCAAGGAACTGCTGGCGACGCCGAAGGGCGTGCGCATGGTTGTGCAGCTCGCCGAAGCCGACCGCGCCCGCTATGGTGTTCTGCGGCAGGCGCAGTTCTCCACCGAACCGCTCCGCCCGGAGTGGGTGCTGCCGCTCGTCGATCTGCTGGCCGACCTCAAAGACAGGCTGCGGGAGACGGCGGACCGGGACACCGAAACCGAAAGGATGACCGTCCATGGATGACAAGCCGAGAAACCCTTACCTCGTGCTGCTTTCCGCCTGCCTGCTGCCGGCCAGCGGCCAGGTGCTCCTCGGCCAGCCGCACCGCGGGCTGATCTTCCTGTTCTTCATGATCGTCTTCGGCTGGGTCGGCAACCGCCTCCTGCCGGATGCGAGCTTCTTCACCCGCCACGCCGGCGCCATCCTCATCTATGGCCTCGCCGCCATCGACGCCTACAAGCGCGCCCGCATCGATTGGGAAGTGTGGCGGTATGGGCGGGATGCACAGGCTTCATTCCCGCCCCTTGCGGGCGGGAAAGCAAAATCGAAGGTTTAGCGGCGGAGCCGCTAAACTTCAGATTTTGCAAGGGCGGGGATAAGTGAGCAAGAAAACGCGAGCACTCGTGCGTCCGCATGACCCCCGCTCTTGGAATTTCTAACACTTAGCCTTCGGCTAAGATGTTGAAATTCCGTTCTCGCCCGCCAAGGGCGAGAATTTGCCCTCACACTCCCTCCAGCAAGCGCTCCGCCGTCAGCGCCAGTGAAAGCACCTGCTCGTCGCGATGCGGCAGGCCGGAGATGAGGAGACCCGCGGGCATGCCGTGGGCGCCGGTGCCGGTGGGGAGCGAGATGCCGCACCAGTCGAGGAAGTTGCCGATCAGCGTGTTGCGCAGCGTGAAGCCGTTCATCTTCACGAAGGCGTCGAAATCCTTCTCCAGCGGCTCGGTCAGCGGTGCGACATGCGGCAGCGTCGGCGTCACGATGACGGCACGATCACCCACTGCGGCGTTGAACGACCGGATCAACCGCGCGCGCGCCTCGAGGAGCGCGATATAGGCTGGCATGTCCGTTTTCTCGCCCATGCGGCAGCGGGCGACGACGCGGGGGTCCATGCGGTCGGCGGCACCGCTCGAGAGGCGCTGGCGGTGAAGGGCATAGGCCTCTGCCGTAACCAGAGGGCCGTGCTCGGCCATGAGGGTGAAGATCTCGGTGATCTCCGGGTCGGCCTGGCGGCGGATTTTCCCGCCGGCCCGCTCCAGCCGCGAGAGGCCGGCCTCGAAGGCCGTTTCCACCTCCGGCTCGATCGCGTCGAAGAAGACGGTTTCCGGGACCACGATTTCCTGCCCTGAGAAATCGTGAGCCGCGATATCCGGAGCCGTGCGTCCGCGCATGGCGGCGTCGATCAGGATCGCATCCGGCACGGTGCGGGTCAGCGGCCCGAGTGAATCGAGGCTCGCCGCCAGCGGGAAGACGCCGCCCATGCCGTAGCGCCCGCGCGTCGCCTTGTAGCCGACGATGCCGTTGAAGGCGGCGGGAATGCGGATCGAGCCGCCCGTATCCGTGCCCATGGCAACCGGGACGAGCCCGGCAGCGACCGCAACCGCAGAGCCCGAGGACGAACCACCCGGCAGGCGGTGACCATCAGTGGAACGCGGGTTGGCGGGCGTGCCGAAATGCGGATTGATGCCGAGGCCGGAAAAGGCGAACTCGCTCATGTTGAGCCGCCCGATCGAGACCATGCCGGCGCGGGCAAGATGGGCGACGACGTCGGCATCCTTCTCCGCCGGCTCGGCATCGGCAAGCACGACGGAGCCCGCAGGCGTCGGCATGCCCTCCATGTCGAAGAGATCCTTCCAGCCGATCGGAATGCCGTCGAGCGCGCCGAGCGACCGCCCTTCGCGGATGCGGCGGTGTGAGGCTTCGGCCTCGCGCTTTGCCCGGTCCTCCGTCAGCCGGATGAAGATCGACTGGTCGCGATAGGCCCGGATCGCCTCGAAGGTTTCCGCCGCCAGATCGCGCGGATCGAGCGCGCCGGACTGGAGGAGAACGGAAAGCTG
Source organism: uncultured Rhizobium sp. (assembly GCA_945952245.1). Taxonomy (GTDB): domain Bacteria; phylum Pseudomonadota; class Alphaproteobacteria; order Rhizobiales; family Rhizobiaceae; genus Gellertiella. Next base: position 14,021 of record CAMFHT010000024.1, read on the forward strand.
GGCAATCGAGCGGGGCCGCGCGGTCATCGGGGGATCTCCTTGGTGACGAGGTGCCTTTCTATCGCATTGCCGGCTCCGGTCTGGCAATCGGAAGAAGACATGCCTTGCGCGTCCCGTTCGCCCTGTGGCAGTTTCCCCGCGAACGGAGAGCAAGGCATGCAGAACGGCGACATTTCTTTCTGGTACAGGGATATCGGCGGCCTGCCGGCGCGGCGCGCGCCGCTCCCCGGCAATATCGAGGCGGACGTCTGCATCGTCGGTGCCGGTTATACCGGGCTCTGGACCGCCTATTACCTGAAGAAGGCCGATCCCTCTCTCGATGTCGTCATGGTCGAGCGCGAATTTGCGGGCTTCGGCGCTTCGGGCCGCAATGGCGGCTGGCTGTCCGGCGCCTTCATCTGGTCGCGCGAGAAGTACCAGGCCTCCTCCAGCCGCGACGGCGTGCGCGCGATGATCGCCGCCATGGCCGGAACGGTTGATGAGGTCATACGCGTTGCCGAGGCGGAAGGCATCGATGCCGACATTGTCCGCACCGACGAGATGAACGCGGCCACCAGTGCCGTGCAGTGGGAACGGCTCAAGGCCGGCTATGCCGAACAGAAGAGCTGGCAGGTGCCGGAAGAGGATATCCACCTCATCGGCGCCGAGGAAGCGCGCGAGCGCATCCGCATCAACAACGTCCATGGCGCGCTGATCACCCGCGGCGTTGCCCGCGTGCAGCCGGCGAAGCTGGTGCAGGGGCTCGCCAGGGCCGTCGAGCGGCTGGGCGTGAAGATCTACGAGAACACGGCCGTCACGGGGATCGAAAAGGGCCGCGTCTCCACCGGACGCGGTACGGTCAAGGCCAGATACATCATCCGCGCGACGGAAGGTTTTACGCCCGGCCTGCCCGGCCTTTCCCGCACCTGGATCCCGCTCAACAGCGCGCTGGTCGTCACGGAGCCCCTTCCGGAAAAGCTCTGGGACGAGATCGGCTGGAACGGCCGCGAGATCCTGAGCGACGGCGCGCATGCCTATTGCTATGCGCAGCGCACCCGCGAAGGCCGCATCGCCATGGGCGGGCGCGGCGTGCCTTACCGCTTCGGCTCGAAGACCGACGTCAACGGCCGCACCCAGCCGGAAACGATCCGCCAGCTCACCGAGATCCTCCACCGGCACTTCCCCCAGGTGCGGGATGTTCCGCTGGTCCATGCCTGGTGCGGCGTGCTGGGCGTGCCGCGCGACTGGTGCGCGACGGTGGGGCTCGACGAAGCGACCGGCATCGGTTGGGCGGGCGGCTATGTGGGTGTCGGCGTCTCCACGTCCAATCTTTCCGGCCGCACGCTTGCCGATCTCGTGCTGAAGCGCGACACCGAGCTCGTGCGCCTGCCCTGGGTCAACCGAAAGGTGCGCGAATGGGAGCCGGAGCCCTGGCGATGGCTCGGCGTCCACGGCATGTACCATCTCTACCACATGGCCGACCGCAACGAGGCGAAGCCCGGTGCCGAGCCTTCCCTTCTCGCCCGCTTCGCCAACCGGCTGACGGGCCGCTGACCAACAGGAACAGGATCATGATCGACTTTCACGCCTTCACCGCACTCGCCGGTATCGACGCCGGCGCCTTCGCCGACAAGCCGACGAGCCTCACCGGCAACCAGCAGGAAGCCGCGATCGACCTATGGGTTTCCGAGGATGGCAAGACGGAGATCGGCGTCTGGGAATGCACGCCCGGCACCTTCACCGCCGACCGTTCGAAATCTGCGGAGTTCTGCCATATCCTCAAAGGTTCGGCCACGCTCGTGAACGCCGATGGCTCCGGCGAGAAGACGGTCAAGGCCGGCGACCTGCTGGTGCTGCCGCTCGGCTGGAAGGGCCAGTGGACGATCAACGAGCACCTGAAGAAGACCTATGTGATCCAGCACGCGTCCGCGTGAGCTGAAGAGATGTTTTCAGCAGCTGCGCCGTCTCAGCACGGCGGCGCAGATTTCGGCCATTTTCGCCTGAATATGTGTGGGATCGCGGGCAGATCGGCGTGCTTTGCTCGAAAACGACCCCTTCCCGCTCAGGTTTGCCCTCATATCCTTTGAAACATTCTCTTCGCAGGGCGTTTTTAGACAAGATGTGACGTTCCCAAGCCTTCGCGCCTTCGGCCCGGCGATAAGATGCGCCGCAAAATCCTGGCTTTGCACGAGGGGTCCACCTGACATGACGAACATCGAACAGCTCAAGCAGCAGCGCGCAGCCTCGCTCGAGGCCACCCGGAACGGGCCTCCCTCGCGCACCGCCAACCCCTTCTTCGGCGTCGGACCGATCACCGATGGCGCCAAGGACGAGGCGGACAGCCGCTTCATCAAGTTCGAGTTCGAGCGTTGGCTGGAACAGAACTACCGCAAGCTGGACGACAAGGGCCGCGACCTCGGCCCGTTCACGGCGGCGGAAATCGGCCGCTCCATGCATCGCGGCTATCCTGCGGACAAGTTCCTGCTCGACATGATGCGGGAGATCCACCGCTACTTCGAATTCCCGAAGTCGAACAAGATCGCGGTCGGCCTCGGCGGCGGCCATTCCGGCTTCACGGCGGCGGCACTGCACCTCATCACCACCAACGACCCGTCGCAGCACGTCTTCGTCGACACGCTGCGCCCGGAATCCGAAGCCGCCAAGGCCTCCGGCTTCTTCCGCCAGTCCTGGGGCGCGCAGATCCTCGAAATGATGCGCTATGCCCGCAATGGCGACGAAAGCCGCATCCACTTCGCCGAGCAGGAAGGCATAATCCCGACCGCCGCAGAGCTCAAGGCCATGGGCATCAAGCTCTTCGTCGGCGTCGGTCATGAAACGACCGGAGCCACCACCTATTCCGCCCGCGATATCGAGGAACTGCTGGCCTGGATCGCCATGGACCCGGCAAACCACCATGCGATGCTCGACGCGACCTCCATGCTGGGCGCCATGCCCTGGGGCGAGAAGCTCGTCAACGAGGTCATCACCAAGTGCTGCATGTTCATGCCCTTCCAGAAGGCGATCGGCGGCATTTCCGGCTATTACATCATCTCGTTCACACCGGCTGCGCTGGCGCTGGTCGAAGAGAACCAGAAGCAGCCGTCCTGGGCGATCCCGCGCCAGCTGAAGATCGCGGCTCCCGTCGATCCGAAGATGCCGCTCACCGGCGAGCGCACCGTCAATGTCGGCCCGATCTACGATCCCGAACAGAACAAGATGCTGGGCGGCGTGATCAACACCTATTCGACGCTCGCCTTCGCGGAGACCACCTTCGGCCTGCTGCGCGCGGAAAAGCGCATCGGCACCGTCTCCGACCTCAACCTCCGCTCGGTGAAGAACCGCGAGGAAGTAAACCGCTGGGTTGCCGCCCATCCGCTCTTCGAGCTCGGCGTGACGAGCGAGGAGCACCGCGGCGCAGCCGTGACGCTGCTCAAGGTCAAGGATGCCGATATCACGGATCCTTCGATCCACGCCCGCATCGTCGCCTATTCCAAGAACATCCTCTCCTATGACGGTGTGACGCATCCGAACGGCACCTATGAGCCCGGCCTCGACGTCGCCCGCTACATCAACGCCTTCCCGGGCACGCCGGGCGACTACCGCGCCTGGATCGGCGGCATCCGCCCGATCTCCGACATCACCGCGCTGCTCGACAACCTGCATTATGCCTATCACCGCGCCAAGATCGCCGTTCTAGAGGAAGAACTCGCCAAGGCCGGCGTGACCTTCGAGGCGGAAGCCAAGGCGGATGGCAAGACCCGCAAGGACGACCCAAACCGCGCCTACAAGGTGCTGGTCGCAGACCGCGTCGGCCTGAAGTTCGATGCGGCAGGCGTTCCGGATCATTCGGCAGTGCGCGCCTATGTGGAAAGCAAGGGCGGCATCTTCCATGAGAAGGGTTATGAGGCGGGCCAGAGCCTTGAAAAGGGCAAGCTGCACTTCTTCTACGTGCCCGATATTTCCACCGAAGCCGAGATCATGGCCGTTGCCGGCGATGGCCAGTACGATGCCGTGATCGCGGCCGCGACCTTCCTGCCCAAGGGTGCGAAGTTCGAATTCGGCGGCGTGCGCATTGGCGCCGGTACCGGCAACATGGGCTCCGCCTCCTGGGGCGGCGGCAATGGCGAGGGCGGCTCTGCCGTGCTCATGAACACGCCGAGCTTCAACTCGCGCGCCACGGCGCAGATGGCCATGAAGGCGCTTCTGAAGATCATGCCCGATCTGCCGGTCGACCGCATGCACGAGATGACGGCCAAGGGTCAGTTCGACACGGGCCGGAATCTGCGCGAATTCCCGACCGAGAAGCTCGAAGGCAAGGTCATGGCCGTGTTCGGCTATGGCAATATCGGCCGCGAGGTCGCAAAGCTTGCGAGCGCCTTCGGCATGACGGTGAAGATCTATGCCCGCGACCGCCACAAGGCCTGGATCGAGAGCGAAGGCTTCATCCATGCCGCGACCAAGGAAGAGGCCGCCAGGGGTGCAGACGTGCTCTCGCTCCACACGGGGCTCGGTGCACTGAATGCCGAAACCGGCAAGTTTGCCAATGCCGGCTTCATCGGCGACAGCGTGTTCGCTGCCGTGAACGATGGAGCAATCCTCCTAAACTACGACCGTGGCGAGGGCGTGGATGCCGACGCGCTCGACCGGGCGCTCGCCTCCGGCAAGATCCGCTATGCGGCGATCGATGCAGACCTCTTCACCCACCCCGAAACCGGCGCGACCTCCGGCCCGATGGTGCCCTACCTGCCGCTGGCGGAGAAGCATCCGGGCAAGCTGGAACTGCTGCCGCATGCGGCTGCCGATACCGAGCACAACTCCCGCGTCGAGGGTGCAAAGCAGGCCGTGGACCAGATCTTCGATCTCATCCAGTACCGCCACGTGGTGAACCTGAAGGGCGACCTGCCGGAAGGCTTCACCTCCGGTGGCGCGAAGACGGTGCGCGGCGTGGGTGCGGCAACGGGGCAGGACCTGGCGAACCTCGCAGCCGACAAGGCCGCACTCCGTCAGGCCCGGGAAACCGCGGAGACACTCGCCGCCCTCTGGGGCGCGCTCGACAGCGCCCAGGATGCAGGCCGGCAGGCCATGCTGATCGAGCGCTACGGCGCAGACCTCTTGAAGGCGCTCAACCAGCACAAGGCGCTGATGGCGACGTTCGGCATCGAAGGCCCGTTCAAAGCCTGATTAACCTGTTCCAGAATGCAGAAAGCCCGGCTCGCGCCGGGCTTTCTTCGTTTCGTGAGATCCGTTCAGCGGCGCGAGCCCCGCTCGAAAGCCGCCGTGAAGAGGGCCGTGAGAATGGCCGCCTTGTGATCGCGGAACACGCCTGCGGCATCTGCGGCCATGTGGGCCGCGGCATGCGGCGGTACCGAGGCCGTGACCACCACCACGTGACGGCGCCTGTAGCTGAGCGCCAGGCAGACGGCGGCGATGAAGGCCAGAACGCCCGCGATGATGGCCGGTGCCCCGACTGGGCCAACCTTCGGGATCAGCGCGATCCAGAGCATGTTGAGCAGAACGGCGAAGGCAGCGAGCCCGAACAGGGCGGCCACCATGCGCAACATGATGCGCCGCACGAGATGCGGGATCTCGTGCGCGAGCTTCTGCTCGACGGCAACGGTGAGGAGACGGAGGAGGTCGCGCATCATGGCCGTCTGCCGTCAGCGGCTCATGCGGCCGCCGAGATAGCCGGCACCGAGCACCAGCAGGATCGCGAGCAGCGGATGCTCCTCGATCTGCTTGCTGATCTGCTGGGCCGACTGCTCGCCGCTCTTGACGGCAGAGCGGTAGAGATCCTGAACGTTCTCCTCGACCTTGTTGGCCGTGCGCTGCATGTTGCTGGCAGCATCCGCCTTCAGGCTTGAAACCAGGCTCGAAAGATCCGAGCGGAGAACTGCGAGGTCGTCGCGCAGAGCGGCGATATCGTTTTCGATAGAGGATGTGCTGGCCATATCATGCCCTCCTTGTGCCGGCCCTTCAGGGGTCGCGGCGTGACGAATGGGGCCGCCGAAGCGGTACTTGCCATCGGCATATGGGAAGCGGAACCGGCTGTTGGCAGGTTCGGAATATACTCATGAACGTGATGACGACCCCTCGGGAACCGATCGCGGCCTGAGCGCCGCATGAGGGTTTTTACTCACAAGGGCGGAACTCTTTCAGACCATCGCCGTTTTCCGATTGGACGGAAACACCCCTCTGGGCGCGGGCAGGGACGCTGCACCCGAGGGTCTTGCTGGAACGGGAAACAGC
>CAMFHT010000025.1 GCA_945952245.1 uncultured Rhizobium sp.
GACGCTCCCGAAGGGAATCAGCGCCGCAAGCACGACCGCCCCAAGTAACCATACCCCGAGGCCGCGCACCGTCGATTCAATCCACCCGTTATCGGTAAAAAATTTCATGTTTTCTCCACTGACGGATGTGCTTTTCGATCATGCCCAAGACGGACGCCGAAAACAATCAATACGCTCTTTCCATTCTCTCGGTTCGACTTGACGGGTAGCAGGGAAAAGTGACTAGTTATCTAAAATTTTACCTAGCGGCTTAACGCGCCCTGAGGAGACTGCTGTCAAACTGGCTCCAGTGGACAGAAGAAACCCAGTGGATTTGCAGGACAGCCGGACATTGACTGGCATCGGCATTTCCAACGGGCTTCATTTTCAAGGGACGAAGCATTGAAAAAGGCGGCAGGAATCTTTGTAGTCGCAATGACTGTTCTCGGGCTTTCTTCAGTGGCGGAGGCGGCTGGCCCAGCCGGCATGGCGCGCGACCTTCTCTCCCCTGGCGCCAAGCTGATCGAGAAGCAGGCGGTCACCCCTCCCTTCGCGCACATTCTCTTCTGTGCCCGCAATCCCTCCGAATGCCAGGACAATCATGGAGAAAGCGTGGTGACGCTGACTCCCGACCGGCTGAAGGAACTCTCGTCGCTGAACCGCAAGATCAATCGCACGATCCGCGGTCGCAATGATGACGACAACAGCATGAACGGGGATCTTTGGCAGGTCAACGTCAAGTCCGGCGATTGCGAGGACTTTGCCCTGACCAAACGCAGCCGTCTCATCTCCATGGGCTGGTCCTCCCGCGCGCTGCGCATCGCCACCGCCGTGACGCGCTCCGGCGAGGGTCATGCCGTCCTGATCGTGCGCACAGACCGTGGCGACCTCGTTCTCGACAACCGTTTCAACATGATCAAGAACTTCGACAAGACGGATCTCAGGCTGGAAATGATCCAGTCGGAAGCCGATCCGCTGGTCTGGTACAATCTCTGACATTGCGAAGAACCGGTCACCCGCCTGGCGCCGGCGTACCCGTACCGATTGCCAGTCTCGTCAGCTGCGATTGAGAGGCGGCCGCACGGTCAGCGCGGCCAGGATGAAGATCGTCGAGGAATAGAGCGGCGGAAACGGCATGATCGCTTCGAACGGCATCTTGATCAGGTAGGAAAACGTCACGGCCAGAAACAGGATGTGTTCTGCACGCGGGTTAAGGAAGACGTAGGATAGCTGCCGGAACAGCAGCACAAGATAAACGCCTACGTGCACCATAAGTCCGATAAAGCCGACGTGAACGAGCAGTTCCCGGTACGTGTTGTGAAAGTTGAAGCCACTGCGTGCCTCGATCTGGAAAGACTGCCAGATCGCTTCCGGGAGCGGATCCCCCTTCACCCAGAAGGCATATTGTCCGAGGCCCAGCCAGAAATTGTGCGAGATCAGCTTGTCGGCAATGTTCCAAAGGTCGACGCGCCCGGTGAGGTTGGAGTCCTTGCCCACAAGGTTCAGCATGAGCGGATAGAGCTCCGACCATGTCATGACCATCATCACCGTGGCGACGAGCAGCACGCCCCCGGCCACGAGCGCGATCAGCACGCGGCGTTGCCGCGGAAACGTGGCGTAGAAGTTGCAGGATAGATAAAGCATGAAGCCAATGCCCATGCCGACCAGGGCACCGGCAGATTTGGACATGATCACGCCTGCGATGCCGATCAGGATCGAGGCGAGACCCAGACCGAACTGGAACATGCTCCTGTTACGCAGCCCGAGATGCGCCATGTAGATTCCGAGCATGGAAACGAAGTAGTTCAGATTGCCGTAGTTATTCTTCGAGACCGACAAGCCTACGAAGACGTATTGCCCGTCCTCCCAAGGTACGACCTGACCGAGCACGAGTGACACCGCGGCAAAGGCGACGTGGGAGAGGAACAGGCCGTTGATGGTAGCGATCAAGTTGTGTGAGCTTGACAGCAGCAGCGCGAGCGTAATCGTCAGGTAAAGCTGGACGGTATAATAGGCGGTGAAGCTCGGATGTTGTGACCAGAGCATGGAAAGCGTCGCCGGGAAGGCGAAGAGGTAGGCATATTTTGCGTTGGGATTGGCAAGGATGGTCCGCCAGCTGATCAGCGGCCCCGTCACAGCAATGACCAGCATTATGGCCGCTGAAATGCTCAGCAGCAGGGCGCTGAGCAGGCTGATGATGGAAATGACGGCACCATAGAAGAACGCAAGGCGATCCGGGGTGATGAAACCGCGTGGTCCGAACGGTCGTCTGCCCTCGACCTGCGTTGTCGGCCAGACTGAACCCTCGCTGTTCACCATGCATAACCTCTTCTGGAAACGCCAAACGACCCGGTCGCTCAGCCGTCGGTTTCGTTGGTCGTCAGGAAGCCGAAATCCGGGCTAGCACGAATATGTAGGCCGCCTCAAGGCAGGTCATGACCGAAGACCAATCGTCAGCCCCTGTAGTAGCGCAAACCGTAGAGTTTAAGGTCGCTTCTCTCATCCTCGGCAAACTCTGTCTCGTCATCGATGCGCACTGCAACGTTGATGATCGGAAAGAAGCCCCAGTTCGACCTGCCGACAGCGTCATCGGTCATGTTTCGGTAACTGACGGTCTCCACGCCGTCCACAAAATGGGTAATCCATTCATCGCCAATTTCGCAGGCATAGCGATGTGCCTGCCTGTTCAGGTTCGTGCCCGGCGGAAAGCCGAGCTTTTCGAGATTGTATCCGACGGTCAGCTGGTTTGATCTCTTGGACGAGCCGTGCTTTCCGACGTGTTGACCGGAGGATGTGTCGGCAGGCTCGTACCTGGCGCCATAAGCGCCATTGAAACTCTCGAAGCAGTCGATTTCCGGTGGCCAGATCGGCTGTTTGCTCGCCGTGCGGCCAATCAGCCAGAAGGCGGACCAGGCACCGAGCTGCGATGGTGTCGCGACTTCGGCTTCAAAGGTGCCGCGTCTGTGGCACCACTCGTCGAGACGCTGTGCCTGCACCACGCCCGCCTGGAACGGGTAGGCGGCACCCTTGAACTCCACGGGCTGCGGGAACCGCGCCGAATGCAGTCGCAGGAACGAACGTCCGTCAGGGTCCTTGTCCCGTGAAACGGGTTCGATCGCCTGTGCTGGAAAGGCATCCGTATTGGCGTAGAGGCCGTTTTCACCGTTCCCGGGCTGGGTGTAACCGTGGGGAAGCCTGGACCGCCAGCATGGTCTTCCCGATTTGGCATTTCCGGCGAAACCGGTATCGGACCACTCCATGCCGGCAATGTCGAGCTCGACTGCCGGGCGTTCCTTCGGCTCGAACCGGCGGGGCGCACGATGCTTCGGCATCTCGGCCGGCAATTGGTTGACGGCACCTTGCGCCACCTCGACGATGACGGCACCGCCCTTCGCAAAGCCCTCGGCCTTGAGGTAGACAAGGAAGCGGTCGCCATCCTCGACCTTCTGATGGATCCTCACGGTCAGCCAGTGATCGCGATCGTCCCCGGGCCGCCACGTCAGATAGGTCTTGGGAACCTCCACGTTGGCGGGATTGATGCCCGCACCCATGTCGGCCACCTGCGCCTCCACGAAGGCGGTGTGCATGACTTCCGGCAGATCATATGTCAGAAGGATATGGGCCTCGCGTGCGCCCGGCGGAATCGAAATGGGCGTGCCGGGATTGCCTGATCCGGCAGCCTGTTCTCCATTGATCGAGAAGGTACGCCCAGGCAGTCGCGGTACCAGCGTCCACGGGGCTCCGGCTTCTGCGGCATCGGCGCCTGATGTCCAGGATTGAAACCATGGTGCTATCCCTGGCAGCAGCAGTGATGCGCCGAGGAGGTGTCTTCTGCTGAGAGCCATGGACTCTGCTCCTTCGTGCGGTGACGCCGCAGTGGACCTATCCAGCTTGGTCAAATTAAGGCTGTTTCACCGGAGCGAGGGAGACGGATCGCCTGAAGGCGGACTCGCCAGATGGCCAAACATGCCCAGGAAAAAGCCGGCCGACCAGCCAAGATGCATGATCGCAAGCGCGGGGCCTATCATCAAGTCGTTCGCCCGCCCGCTCGATATCGCCTCCTTCACACCCCATGCCATGCACACGCCAAGCCATGCGATTGCCGGTATCGCCAGCGGCCACCAGAGCGGAGAAAGGAGCGCGAGCCCAACCGCCGGCGCGACGGCAAGCGGAATCGATTGCCGGATTTTTGGCACCGTGCGGTGCTTCAGCGTGTTGCGCGCCCGGCCCTTGCCGTAGTTCAGATATTGCCGAAACAGCTTTCCGGGGGTCTTGCGAGGATAGTATTCGATGGCTTGCGTGCCTTCGAGCCAGATCTTGCCGCCCGCCTTTCTCAGCCGTACATCGAGTTCGGCATCCTCGTTGTGCGTGAAGGTTTCGTCGTAGCCCCCGGCTGCCCTGTAGGCGGCGATCGACATCAGCGCGTGGTGACCATGATCGACATAGCGCGAGGTTACGAGCAGCCGGTGGCTAGAGCCGCCATTGCCGAGCTTGCTGTTCTGTGCCGCCGCCGCCGCGCGCTGGAAGGGTTCGGTGCCGATGGTTTCCATGGGAACGACGACGGAGCAGGCATCGTTGACGATGGCCGCCTTAATCAGGCCGCGCACGAAACCCGGATGATAGCCGCAATGGGCATCCACGCGAAGGAGATAGTCGCGGCCATCGCCGAAGGTCTTTACTGCCAGGTTAAGCGCCGAACTCTGGATCCGACGGGGATTGGCAAGCAGGTGGATACGACGGTCACGCGCTGCATACTCGGTGACGATGGCCGGGCTGCGGTCCTCGCTGCCGCCATCGGCAACGATGATCTTGGCGTCGAGACCTTCGATTTCCCGTATCAGGAAAGACAGTACGGAGGGTAGATGGGCCTCTTCGTTGAGGCAGGGTACCACCACCAGGATACGAAAATCCTCCGGTGCCTTTCCGGCCGTCTCCCTGGATGTGTTCAACGTAGTCATGTCCTGTCCCTTAGTGATTTTCACCTAACCCTGCCAAGCCCGCTCAGCACACTCGCAATTTGAGCATGTTCCACGCTGCCGCTGAGGAAGAGCGCCCGGTCCGCCCGCTGCATGGCCTGCCGCAAGGCCTTCCATCTCTCCTGCCCATCAGGGCTTGCAAGAAACTTGCCAAGCGCCTGCTCCACGTCGTCCGTTAGTACGAGGCCAAGACCGTTACGCAGGAGCCAGCGGCCAGTCTCGACGCTCCCGAGCGCCACGGGGACCGATGCATAATAGCCGCCCTCGTAAAGCCTGTTCGGCAGCAGCCAGCTCGAATTCTGGCCCTCCTCGAAGAAATCTATCGCCCAGGTCAGATGCACCTCGGAATAGATGCTCTGCAGATCGTCCGGATTCCGGTAGGCTCCTTCAAAGCGGATATGCGGATTGGCGGCGATCGTGCCGTCGAAATCGTCGAACTCGTGGTACGCGGGCTTGCCGCGGATGATCACTTCCAGTCGACCGTCGAGTGCGCGCGTCAGCCGGTCGAGGATTGCGAGGCTCTTGGCGCAGCGAATGACACCGAACCAGCCGATGCGCCAAGGCCCTCCCTGAGGCGGCTCCTGTTGAGGCGCTGCCCCGGCCAGGCGATCCTCCGGGTCGAGGATCTTGTTTTCGATGAGGAGGAATGGAGGCCGGTCCGGATAATTCCGGTTGAAATGATGCTCGATGAAGGCGGGGGAACTGACGATCGCAAGCCGAGACCGTTTGAGGACGGCTCCCTCTATCGCTCTCATGACACGCCCGACGACATCCTGGCGCAGCAGCGTGCGATGAACGTCGAGGCTCTCATAAACAAGGGCTGCACGCCGGGCGATGAAGGCACGCAAGAAGAGGCCAAGTACCGCGACCTCCAAATTGCGGGCTATGACCACCTCCGTGCCGGCGATCTCACGCCGGAGCCGCCATAATCGGGGAATTGCCATCAACACGTGCCCGATGCGGCTGACGAGGGCGGCATCCCTGGTCCGGCCGAGCGGAAAGGCAGGCGCGTTCCCGACCGCCGTCACCGGGCTAGCGCTCCTGTAGAACCCGGCAAGCCGGACAGATGATCCCGTCGCCAAAAGCATTTCGGCGCGCCTGCGGACGGCTGCATCTTCCAGTATGTGTACGAGGTAGAGGATCTTCATCGGCATTCCTTGATTCGATCTGCCTTACCGATGCCGGAGGCTCAGCACCGGCTTGACGTTAAAAGCTGCAAAGATCAGACCTATCAGCACAGAATGAAGCAATACCATAACGACCGGCCCATGGCTCGCAAGCACTGCGAAGCGGCCTGTGATCGTCCAGACGATGCCGAGCGAAACGAGAAGAGGCAAAAGGCAATGAATGCCGAGTGCCTTGATCATCGGCCCTGCCCGGCCATAGGAGGCGGCGGCCATCACCACGGTGATCGCCGCGTTCTTGACAAGGACGATCAGGACGGCATTCGCAAGGCCGATCCAGGGGGTCAGCGCCAGGGCAAGGATCGAGGCTGCAGCCGAAATGAAGGATATGCCGAACAGCTGCCGGTTATGTCCGGTTACGGAGAGATAACCTCCGTAGATCTGGCCGATCACGCGGGCCGCGCCGGAAATGATCAACAACTGCGTGAAGGGAACGGCCGGTAGCCAGCGTTCGCCGAAAAAGGCATGGATCAGCGGCTCTGCATTGATAGCGAAGACCATGACGGGCACCAGAATGATGATGCTGGAAAGGGAGAGGGCGGCGGCCAACGCCGTGTCCGCCTTGTTGCGCTCGCGGATCTGGGAAAAGACCGGCTGATAGACGATGTTGGCGAGGGAGCCGCCTCCGGTGATCAGCGCGGTTTCGAAGCGCTTTCCGAAGGAGAAGAAACCGAGCAGGGCAGGCGTCACGAAAAGACCGGTGATGAACTGGTCGATGTAATTGTTGGTGGTTGCGAGATTGCGAACGGCGGTCGAGAACCACGCCTCCCCCGACTGCCGCAGCATGGCCTTTTCGAACAACGGGCGATGGCTGACACCTGCGCCCCAGAACACCACGGCAAAGCTCAGACCCGACAGGATGAGATAGTAGGCGACCATGCCGAACACTGGGTTGGCATAGGCAACCAAGAGCGAACCCACCGCAGCGGCCACGACATTGGCGATGATCGAGCGCATGGCCACGTGCCTGAACTTCAGCTGACGGGCCAGTTCGGCCTGATAGTAGAGCATCGCGACGTCGAGAACCGGCTTGGCGACGAGAAGGAAGAGAGGCATGCTGGCCGCGGCGGACAGATGCTCGCCAAGCACCGCAGGCACGAGAATGATCAGGAACAGGAGAGAGGCGGCAAGCCCCCCCGCGATCAGAAGTCCAAGTGCCAGACGCCGACGGCGATCGTCCATGTCCTCTGCCATCAGCACCTCGTAGAGGCCCTGTGGCGCAATCATCTTCACGAGTTCGCAGAGGGCTACCGCCATGGCAACGGCACCCACTTCCACAGGTGAAAGGTAGAAGGCGGAAACAGTGAACATGAAGAACGGTGCCGCTATGCTCAGGAACGCGTTGAGCACGGACCACACGGCGCCAGAGATGAAGCTTGGCATTCGCTGATGATTTCCCCGATCTTGCCGATCGCCGTCCGGCGGGCGGTTCGTTTCACGATCTTCGCAGCACCGTGTCCGGTTCCGTCAGCGGCTACGGCGATCCGTCATAAGCAGTGTCGATGGCTGCCGTGTGAATGCTGGCTCTAGACACCTGCTGGCGAGGACTTCAAGATGCCTACAGGCTCGGTTCAGGACGCCACCAGACAACTACAGGCGCTGCGCGCTTGTACGAAGTCATGCCCGGTTAAGCAAGTTCCTGATCTTTATTCGAGGGCATTCATCGAACCTTCTTGCAATTAACCTTTAAATCAGCGGTAGGCTCCACATGGTTTACACGAGGACGAGGGGCATTTAATTAGAAATCTTCCCAGAAGGAGCGAATTGATGAGTCAGAAGATAGTTCCGGTGATCATGGCAGGTGGCAAGGGAACGCGGCTGTGGCCCCTGTCGCGCGCGTCCGCACCGAAGCAGTTCATCCGGTTCCTCGGCGAGCGGACCCTGTTCCAGAAGACGCTCGAACGCGTTTCGGACCCGGCGCTCTACGAAGCGCCGATCGTCGTCACGAACGAGGACTTCCGCTTTCTGGTTGCGGAACAGGCCCGCCAGATCGGCATCAAGCCGATGGCGATCGTTCTCGAACCGGTCGCACGCAACACCGCACCCGCCATTGCCGCCGCGGCGGCGCTCGCCCGCACGACCGCCGGAAGCGAGGCGCTGATCCAGATCCTGCCGTCCGATCACGAGATCGTGGCGGACGAGACCTATTCCCGTGCCGTGACGCTGGCGCGCGACATCGCTGCCTCCGGCCAGCTGGTCACCTTCGGCATCCTGCCGACCGAGCCGGCGACCGGCTACGGCTACATAAAGGCGGGCGACGTCGTGGCGCCCGGCGCGCATGCGATCGAGAGCTTCGTCGAGAAGCCGCCGCTCGAAAAGGCCCGGGACATGCTGGCCGTCGGTGGCTATTTCTGGAATTCCGGCATGTTCGTCTTTCCGCTGCCGGTACTGCAGGAAGAATTCGCCGCGCATGCGCCCGAAGTCTGGAACGCTGCAGAGCGCGCCGTCGCGAAGGCTGCGTCCGATCTCGACTTCACGCGCCTCGATGCGGAGTGCTTCTCCGCCAGCCCCGACGTTTCGATCGACTATGCCATCATGGAAAAGACGCATCGCGGCGTCGTCGTGCCGTCCGCCTTCGCCTGGTCGGACATGGGCTCCTGGGACCAGATCTGGAAGCTTGGCAAGCATGACGAAAACGGCAACGTCACGGACGGCAAGGCGACGCTGGTCAACAGCCGCAACTCTCTCGTGATCTCCCATGGCGGCCATGTGGCCGTGCAGGGGATGGACAATGTCGCCGTCATCGCCAGCGAGGATTCGGTCTATGTCGGCCGCCTCGACGAAGCGCAGGCGGTCGGCGCGCTGGTAAAGCAGCTCGCGGCCCGCAAGGAGACCGAAAAGCTCACCCGCGAGCATCCGACCAGCTATCGCCCATGGGGCGGCTATACGTCCATCCTCAACGGCGAGCGTTTCCAGGTGAAGCGCATCTTCGTCGATCCCGGCAAGAAGCTTTCGCTGCAGAAGCATCATCACCGGTCGGAACACTGGATCGTGGTCCGCGGCACGGCCGAGGTGACGATCGGCGATACCATCACCATGCTGCGTGAGAACGAGAGCGTCTACATCCCGCAGGGCGAGGTGCACCGCCTCGAAAACCCGGGCAAGATCGTGCTCGAGCTCATCGAAGTGCAGACCGGCTCTTATCTCGGCGAAGACGACATCATCCGCATCAACGACGAGTTCGGCCGCGCCTGACGCGCCTTGACATTTGTAGCGCCGGCAGCAATGCCGGCGTTTCGCTTGTGCGGATGGAGGCGGCAATCCGGCCTCGTACCCTGCCGGATACCCAGGAGAGCCAGAGATGACCGACAATCCTCAAGTATCCGTGATCATGTGCAATTATAATTGCGCAGCCTATCTGCCCGAAGCATTGAAGACGGCGCTTGCCCAGCGCGACGTCACGGTCGAGGTGATCGTCGTCGACGACCGCTCGACGGACGAGAGCTGCAGGATCGTCGAAGAGATCGTGGCCCGCGACCCCCGCGTCCGGCTGATCGTGACGCCGCATAACATGGGTCCAGCCGGTGCCCGCAATCTCGGCATCGAAGCCGCCCGCGGGGCATGGCTCGCGGTGCAGGACAGCGACGACCTCGTGCATCCCGACCGTCTCGCGCGGCTGATCGCGGCTGCAGAAGCGGACGGCGCCGACATCGTCGCCGACGATCTGCTGATTTTCCAGGACGATCGCCGCGGCCCGGCGGTGCGCCTGATGACGAGCGGCCTCGGCGAGACGCCGCGCCGCATTGCCCTTGTTGAATACATCGACAGCAATCGGCTCTATTCCAGCCAACCCAGTCTCGGCTATCTGAAGCCGGTGTTCAGGGCCTCGCTCTTCGCCGGGCATCGTTTCCGTTACAACGAATCCATGCGGATCGCGGAGGACTTCGACCTCGTATTGCGGATGCTGGCTTCTGGATGCGCTTTCCTGCTGACGCCGGATCTCACCTATTTCTACCGCAAGCGCTCGACATCGATCTCCCATCGCCTCTCTCCGAAGACCGTTTCGGACATGCTCGATGCGGATCGCGTTTTCCGTCGTGATTTTCCGGCCCTTCCCGCCGAGGCGGCCGCGGCGCTCGACCGGCGCGTGCGAAGCATTCGCAATGCGCTGGCCTATGAGGACATGATCGCATCGCTGAAGGGGCGCAAGCCTGCTGCCTTCGTGCGCAGCGTCCTGAAACATCCCGGGGCAGCCACCCTGCTTTCCCTGCCGGTCAAGGCGAGGCTCTCGCGCCTGTTTGCGTCGCTGCGCCCGCGGCATGCCGATGCCGTGCCAGAGGACGGCCGCAACCTGGCCTTCGTCTCGCGCCAGCGCATCGTGGGGCCGACCAATGGCAGCTCCATCTATGCGCTCAGCATCATCAAGGCACTCTCGGAAGCGGGTTTCCGCTGCCATTACATCGTTCCTTCCGGCCTGATGTTCGGTTCCATTCCGGTGCTGAAGCTCGGTCCGGAAATGAGCGTCTTCGACACGATCACCGTGCATGGCGGCATGCGCCGGGGCAATTGGCTCGTCTCGGTCGACTGGCGCATCTGGCTGCGCGCCCTGGCTCGCATCGCCGATGTGGGGCTCCTGAAGCTCAAGCTGATTCGCACGCCACTGGTCGGGCAGGCGCCCTACTCCATCGCCGCCCCCCTCACCCGCGACGATGCGGTGTTCGTGGCAACGCATGGACAGGGAAAGGCGGACGTCGCCTTTTTCGACTACGCCTTCCTGACCCCGACCAGGCCCTATCTTCTGAGGCCGGACGCTCCGTCCATGGTGCTGATGCACGATCTCTTTTCCAGCCGGCAGTCCCAGTTCCAGGCGATCGGTTTTTCCGATTCGGTCGCCACGCTCGACCTCGCCTCCGAGGTACGCCTTCTCGGCGGCGCGGACCGGGTCGTCGCCATCCAGGCAGCCGAGGGGCAGATCATCGCGGACAGTCTCGGAAAGGAGCGCGTGCTCGTGGCGCCGATGGCCGTCACCACCGCCGAGCGCGCCTGGCCCGGCGACAGCGGACGCGTCCTCTTCGTCGGCAGCGGTACGGCGCCGAACGTGGATGCCATCCAGTGGTTCCTGGCCGAAGTGTGGCCGAAGGTCAGGGCACGTGTGCCGCATGCGGTGCTGGACGTTGTCGGCAATGTCGGAAACTCGGTGTCCGGACAGGGCGAGGACGTGAAGATCCATGGCCTGGTGGACGATCTCGGTGCCATCTACCGGCAGGCGGACGTGGTGATTTCACCTCTCCGCGTCGGTTCGGGCCTCAAGATCAAGCTGGTGGAAGCACTGAGCTATGGCAAGGCCATCGTGGCAAGCACCGTCACATGCCAGGGCGTCGAGGAACTCGTCGCCGGCAGCGTGGTGATCGAGGATGATGCCGCGCGTCAGGCGGAGGCGATCATCGGGCTACTCGAAAGCAGGGAAGCCCGGGCCATGCTGGCGGAACGGGCACTCGCGACGGCATCTAGACAGTTCGGCGTCCAAGCCTGCTATGGCCCTCTTGTCAGATTTGCAGCTTCGCGACCCGGAATCTGACCGCCCATCTCCTCCTTGTCGCATGCGGGGGCGACAGAGGCCGTGTCTACTCTCGATGATCGTGGAAAACGGCAGTCGTACCATTAATGTACGGAACTGCTTCACTTCCGAACAAGCCGGCTTTTAATGGCACATTAACGAGAATGAACATTAATTGAATATGATCGCCCTCGGTTTATCCATTTAATACCCGCCTATATTATAGTAATAAATGTTTTCTTCTATTATTATACATTGTATATTTGGCTCAAATTTCTTCAGAACTCAATCAAAAATGCGATTTCTAGCAATCGGTAAAATTCTACCGTTCCAATGAACTTGTATGCAAGCGGTAGTTTCTATGCTCCCCCACAAATGGAGGGCATCCTATGGCTACGAACACTGGAATTGGCGCCGTATCTTACAAGCTGAATGACATTCTGACCGGCACCAACGGTGACGACAGATTGCGTGGTTACACCGATGCCACCGTTTTGAATGGGGGCGCAGGCAACGACGCATACTATCTCGGATCGACGAAGAACGTGATCGTCGAGAAGCCGGATGGCGGCATAGACACCGTCTACTCGGCGTGGAGCTATACCCTTGGGGCTAATCTTGAGAATCTCGTCGCCACCGGCGCGAATACCTATGCGATCGGTAACGAACTGAACAACCAAATCACCGGAGGTGCCGGAAGCCAGCAGATCTTCGGCGGCGGCGGTGATGACGTGCTGACCGGCGGCGAAGGAGCAGATGTCTTCATCATGCGGGCCGGCAACGGCTCCGACCGTATCACCGACTTCAATGTGCGCGAAGATTCCGTACGGGTCGGCAATTACGGCTTTACCGATTTCCAGCAAATTCTGAAGAACATGGTTCAGGTCGGGTCCAGCGTGGTCTTGAAACTGGCGAACAACGAGACCTTGACCTTCGACAATCACAAGATTGCAGATTTCGTCCCTTCGAACTTCAAGCTCTCCATCGATACGAGCGCCTTCAAGGCCACACTCACCGAGAATTTCGACTCGCTCAGCCTGCAGACCAATGGCGGCTTCTGGCGACCATCTTTCTATGCGGACGGTAGCCTGCGCACATTGTCTTCGAACGGCGAGAAGCAGGTCTACATGGATCCCGCCTACAAGGGCCTCGGGATCAATCCCCTGTCGGTCAAGGATGGTATCCTGACCATTCACGCCGAAAAGGCGTCCGCGGATGTCGCAAAGGCCATCGGTGCAGACTACACGTCCGGCATGATATCCTCCAAGGGCACGTTCAGCCAGACCTACGGCTACTTCGAAATGAAGTGCGAACTGCCCACGGGCAAGGGTACCTGGCCCGCCTTCTGGCTTCTGCCTGCCGATGGCAGCTGGCCGCCCGAGATCGACATATTCGAGGTTCTCGGCCACGATACGAACACCGTCTACACGACGCAGCATTCGTCCGCTACCGGCTCCCATACGAGTACCGGCGTCGGCAGCTGGGTCGGTGACGTCAGCAAGGGCATGCACAAATACGGGCTTCTGTGGACCAAGGAGGAGCTGGTCTGGTATGTCGACGGCGAGGAGGTCTTCCGCTCGGCCACGCCTCCCGACATGCACAAGCCGATGTACATCATCGCCAATCTCGCCATAGGCGGTCACTGGCCTGGCAATCCGGATCAGAGCTTCACCTCCGCGGACATGAAGATCGACTACATCAAGGCCTATTCGCTCGACAAGGTTACGTCCTCAGCTCCGCAGGCCCAGTTGCCGGCTCAGCCCGCAGGCTCGCTTACCGGAACGTCCGGTGCCGATGTCTTCGTGGTCAGCTCGGTGAACGACAAGGTGGCGGATTTCACCTATGGCGATGGTGACCTGGTGAAATCGAGCGTGTCCTACACGCTTGCGGCAACGCTGGAGAACCTGACGCTCACCGGCTCCGGCAACATCAATGGCACGGGCAATGACCAGGCGAACATCATCCACGGAACTTCGGGCGACAACATCCTGAAGGGCCTAGGTGGCGATGACACGCTCCACGGTCACGGCGGCAACGACCTGCTTTATGGCGGCACGGGCAACGATACCTATTATCTGTCCTCTCCGACTGAAAAGGTCATCGAACTCGCGAACGAAGGCAAGGACACGGTTCATGTGACCTTCGACTATACCCTTACCGCGAACGTGGAAACGCTTTATCTCGACGGCAACGCGATCCGCGGCACGGGCAACGACGGCGACAACACCATCCACGGCAATGCCCAGGACAACTATATCAACGGTGGCAACGGCAACGACGTGCTCTACGGCTACAATGGCAACGATCATCTCTTCGGCGGTGCGGGCGCCGACACCATGTATGGCGGAAAGGGCAATGACGCCTATAACGTCGACAATGCGGGCGACAGGGTGATCGAGCTTGCCAATGAAGGTACGGACACAGTGAACGCCTCGATTTCCTACTCGCTCACGGCCAATGTGGAGAACCTGATCCTGTCCGGGACTGCGAACATCAACGGTACGGGCAACGAACTCAACAACTACATCAACGGCAATGCAGGCAACAACGTGCTGATGGGCATGGCCGGCAACGACTTTCTGTTCGGCGGCGGCGGGCGGGATGTCATGTGGGGCGGCAAAGGCGCCGACACCTTCGTCTTCAACGGCGCCGGAAGCATGAAGATCATGGACTTTTCGGGCGCTGAGGGGGACCGGATCAGCATCAACCCCTACCTCAACGCGGGCAAGAGTTTCAGCCTACACGACGTCAACGGCAATGCCACGATATCCTTCAGTGACGGCAGCGAGATCACCGTACTCGGCATTCACGCCAACCAGCTGAATTACAAGGCCGGCGTCTTCTTCATGTAAGCATCATCAGTCCTGAAAAAGATATGGCGCCTCCAGCGATGGCCGGAGGCGCCATTCTCTATGGCCTTGCGGCAACTTCTTAGTAGAAGTTGTAGTCGCCCTGGCCCAGTGCCTTGCCGTTCAGGGACTTGATTACGATGTGGTAATCAAGGTTCGTCGCGGTGTCGTGCAGGGTGTAGTAGTACAGCGTACCATTGCCTTCGACGGCGCCCTGACGGTCAAGCGTCAGAGAAGAGCCGGCACCGAAGCCGCTGAAGTGCAGGAAGTCGTTGTTCGTTGCGCTCCAGCCACCAGCACCACCGAAGTCGTGGATCTTCACGGCAATATCGTCCTGGGCGTCAGAAGCCTGGAAGCTCGAAGCCTTGAACATGAAGGTATCGTTGCCAGCGCCGCCGTAAGCATAGGCAGTGCCTTCAGCATGCGGGATGACGATCTTGTCATTGCCGGCTTTGCCGGAAACCTTGCCATTGCCATCGGTGTCGACGATTTCGTTGTAGGGGTTCTTGGAATCAGCCATTGCAGTTCTCCTTTGTTGTTATGACTAGAGATTAGTGCTTTATTCACCAAATGGCAACCATTTTTTTCTCGCAATGACGCAGCGGATAGATTAACCCTAACGCACGAAGTCAACATTTGTAGAGTGTATTACAGCTTGCTCTGCATTGTAGTCGTTAATTTAGTGATAATTAAATGGATATTCTGCGTTTTACAGAGCAATAGGCAGCGTATTATTTGAAAACGCCAAGATTTAACCGGCTACGATCCTGTGCAACTAAAACCAACAGGTCAAATATCGTAGGGAATTACTAGAAATTATAGGGTATAATTTACTTATTTTAGTTGGTTTAAATGCTGCTGAAGGAGTCGTTTTGCTTAACCATTCGTTACTGTGCTTCGCCACACGACGCTTGTTCACGAAATGGAAACGAAACAACTTGCAGGAACCCCAGGCTGAACTCCCGGGGCAACTGCCCCAATTTTCCCCGTATCGGATACGCAGCGGGACTCCCCACGCATTCCTACTTGAAGGAAATTCCAGTTTTACTGTTCGCTTCGCTAGTAAAAATCTATATGCCGGCCGTCAGAAGCGACCTCCAGGGCCATGTTGAACCCAAAAAAGAACGAAGCCCCGTCCTTCGGGACGGGGCTTCGCTGGCCTTCGTTGGCAACGGACTTTGCCGTTCAGGGGCTATTCTTCGCGCCAGGTGAGCGCGATCTGATCCGTCAGAGGCTTGACGAGATAGGAGATGACGGTTCTGTCGGCAATCTTGATGAAGGTCTCTGCCGGCATGCCAGGATAGAGTTTCATGCCCTTGAGCTTGGCGACGCTTTCAGACAGCGGCTGTATCCGGACGGGATAGTAGTAAAGTCCATTCACCTGGTCGCGCACCACGTCGCCCGCCACGGAGATGACGGTTCCCTCGACAACGGGCGTCGTACGCTGGTCGAAGGCGCTGAACCTGAGATCGACGGGCTGGCCCGGATGGACCTGGTCGATGTCGCGCGTCGATATGCGGGCTTCCACCGTCAGCGCATCCTCGTCGGGCACGATCTGCATGATCGCCTCACCAGGATTGACCACGCCGTGAATGGTGTGCACGGCGAGTTGAAGCACCTTGCCGCTCACCGGTGCGATGATGTCCAGACGCGTCAGATCGGTTCTAGCCGCTCCTCGCTTCTGCTCGAGCTCGGCGATCTGTGCTTCCGTCTCGGTCAGGTCCTTGCCGACCTCGTTCTGCCGCTCTTCGTCCGCCTGCAGCATTTGCAGCTCGGTTTCTGAAATCTTGCCTTCGGCCTGCGCGCGGGAGGAGATATAGCCGCCGAGGTCACCCTCCAGTTCGTTTCGCTGGCGCTTGAGCGCTTCCACACGCTGCATGCTCACGAGTTTCTTCTCGATGAGCGTGCCGACGCTCTTTTCCTCGTCGGTGATCGAGGCGATCGCATCCTTGGCGGACTTGATCTTGGCGTCGAGGCCCGAGATTTCTTCTCCGAGCTGTCCTTTTCGGGATTTCAGCTGTTCCTTCATCAGCGCCAGTGTCTTCTTGCGGGATTCGAAGAGCTTGCGCTCCTCCTGCTCCAGACGCCTGGCGTTATCGGTGTCGGTGAACTGCGTCAGGTCGTCCTTGACGGCAAAGTCCTCTGCGCCCAGCCTTTCGGCCTGCAGGCGCGCACGCCGGGCATAGCCCTGAGCAAGTCCGCTTTCGATGATGCGCAGGTTCGCACGCAAGGCGTTGCCGTCGAGCGTGATGAGCTTGTCGCCGGCCTCGACGTGCTGCCCTTCCCGCACGAAGATCTTCTCGATGATGCCGCCCGTCAGATGCTGGATCTTCTTCGTATTGCTGTCGACGACCACCATGCCTTCCGCTACGACGGCACTGGATAGTTCCGTGGTGAAGGCCCACGTTCCTCCAGCGCCCACGAGAAGCGCGGTGAGTGTCACGGCCCAGAGCGTGTGCCGGCGCAACGAGGCAGCGGTACTCGTGGGCTTGTTCCGATCGGTGGTCGGTCCGGGCAAACTCAACATCACTTGGTCACCTCAGGCTGGTTCTTCGCGTTCATCGCCTTCAATTGGGGCTGCTTTTCTCGCTCCACGGCATTGGCTGCCATGGGTTGCGGCTGGTTGGTCATGCTGGACAGGACCTCATCGCGCGGACCAAAAGCCGCAACGCGGCCTTCGTACATCATCAGCACCAGATCTACCGATGCCAGCGCGCTCGGGCGGTGGGCGATTACGATGACGATGCCGCCGCGGGCGCGAACCCCTGAGATCGCCTCGTTGAGCGCCTGCTCGCCAGCGGCGTCCAGGTTGGAGTTCGGTTCGTCGAGGACGACCAGGAAGGGTTCGCCATAGAGCGCCCTTGCAAGCGCCAGACGCTGGCGCTGCCCGCCCGAAAGCAGCACGCCGCCGGGGCCAATCTCTGTTTCGTAGCCGTTCGGCAACTGCAGGATCATCTCGTGAACGCGGGCTGCGCGGGCTGCGGCAACGATTGCCTGCGGTGACGGCTGCTCTTCGAAACGGCAAATGTTCTGCGCAATGGTGCCGCCGAAGAGCTCGACGTCCTGCGGCAGGTAGCCGATATGCTTGCCGAGGAAGTCGCTGTCCCAGCGATCGAGGCCCGCGCCGTCCAGCTTGACCTGGCCGTTGAGTTTCGGCCAGAGACCGATGAGAATGCGGGCGAGGGTGGACTTGCCGCAGGCACTCGGGCCGATGACACCGAGTGCGCTGCCGGCGCCAACGGAAAAGGAGACGTCGTTCAGCACCATGCGATTGCCGCCGGGCGCGGCGCCATAGAGGCGCTCGACTTCGAGCTTGTGCTTCGGCGGATCCAGTGCAAGCGGCGCGGAACGGACCGGATTTGCGTTGAGGAAAGTCTTGACGCGACCAAGAGCCTGACGGGCATTCACGAGGCCCTTCCAGTTCGCGATCGCCATTTCTGCCGGAGCCAGTGCACGCGTCACGAGGATGGAGCCTGCAATGATGATACCGCCGGACGCCTTGCCCTCGATGACGAGCAGCGCGCCGAGTGCCAGAACGGCCGACTGCAGCAGCATGCGGATCACCTTTGAGACGGAGGAGTAGCTGTTGCTGACGTCGGACGCGCGTGTATTGCTATCGCGGTAGCGCCCGTTCATGTTGGACCAGAGATTGCCGATGCGGCTGCCCATCCCCATGGATTGAACCACTTCCGCATTGCGGATGGCGGACTGCGCGAAATTGAAGCGGTGGCTGCCGATCTTCGAGACGTAGAGCGCAAGGGTGTGAGTCCCTTGATGTGTCATGTAGGTCATGATCGAAAGCGCGACGATGCCGAAGATCGCCATCAGGCCGATGTAGGAGTGGAACATGAAGCAAACGATCACGTAGAACGGCAGCCATGGCAGATCGAAAAGCGATGCCGGACCGGATCCCGCCACGAAGTTGCGAATCATGTCCACGTCCTTGATCGGCATCATGTGGTCCGTTTCGCCCTTGCCAGTCAGTGGCGCGCGCAGGACACGCATGAAGATGGCCTTTTCCAGTGTCTCGTCCATCACGGCAGCGATGCGGGAAAACATGCGGCCGCGGATGATCTCGAAGACGGCCTGAAAGACGTAGAGCAGCAAGGCAAGGAGGCTGATGGCGACGAGTGACGGGATGCTGCGGCTGGGAATCACGCGGTCGTACACTTCGAGCATGTAGAAAGACCCGGTGAGGGTCAGGATGTTCAGGAGCGCACTGGCAATCGCAACGCCGACGAGTCCCGTCTTGCAGCGCGACATGATCTTGAGATCACTCCATGCGTCTGCCGTTTGTTCACTCATATGTACTCATCCTACCGCTGGAGTTGATGGCATCTGCAGACTTGACACCGATGGCGCAGTTGTCGTCGTTAATGATTAGTGTTCCCACTATATCGCATTACAAATATTGGCTCTAGTAGAAACATGAACATGGAAAACCTGCCGCAGACTAATCGCCCGTTACGGTTACCGCGGAAGTAATGAGGCGGCCCTGAAGGCCGCCCATGGACTCATACGAAGCTATTGTTCGTGTCCTTTGCCCATCGATCCATGATGGCTTCGATGGTGGCCGGAAACTGGAAACCCTTCGAAACGAGCCAGCCGGGATAGATGTCTGTTGAACGGACGAGCTTCAGGACGCGCTCCGGATGGATGCCGATATTGAGGAAACCGACGGCGCCGAGCCCCTTGGCCGAGGTCATGACCACGCCGCGCGGCACCATGTAGGTGCGCGCCTTCGGAAAGTGCCGGCTGTTCAGCGTCGAGACGATCTGCTCCAGCGTATAGCGCTCGGGATAGCAGGCGTTGAAAAGCACGTAGCGGCTCTCGTCGGCACGGGCGAGTGCCAGCGCGTCGAGAAGATCGGCGACGTAGATCTTGGACTTGATCGTGTCCTTGCGCCCCGGATAGATGAAGAAGCCCTTCTTCAGCAGGCCGGCGAGACGGGTGAAGTTGCCGCCCTCGCCCGGTCCGAACACGACGGCCGGGCGAACGATGACCAGCTTCGTCTCCGGATGCCGCTGGTGCCAGCCGCGATGGATGTTCTCGGCGAGCAGCTTGGAATAGCCATAGGCCGATTCCGGCGCGGGCCGGCTTTCCTCCGTCTTCATCTCCTCGCTCGGTCCATAGACCGAGATGGAGCTCGTGAAGACGATCTCGCGCACATTGTTGCGCTCGGCAAATTCCGTAGCTCCCAGCGCGCCCATGACATTGGTCTGGTAGTATTCGTGGAAGGGATGGCCGGGCGTGGTGTGGACGGCAGCGAAGTTGTAGATCGTGTCCACCGGGCGCGGCGGCGTCCAGCCGGCGAGATCGGCGACATCCATGGTGACGTAGTCGACACCGTCATGCACCTCGCGCGGCTTGCGGATGTCGATGGCGATCACGTGGTCGCCATCGGCAACGGCGCGGCGGATGAGATGGGTGCCAACGAAACCGGACGAGCCGGTGACCAGGATGCAACGTGCGACCAAAAGACCACTCCAGAAAAGTTATTCGGTGGCTCTTCGATATCAAAAGCTGGAATTATTAACAATCACAGGCGGGTGACAGTGCATCTCCCGTGCGTGTTAATATTAATTCATAACTATTTGATGGAAGCACCACGGGACCGAAGATGCCCCCTTCAGCCATCGATATTG
>CAMFHT010000026.1 GCA_945952245.1 uncultured Rhizobium sp.
TGCGCTCCGGGTGGGGGTAGACGGCGGCCGGCTTCAGCACGCAGTCCGAGCTGTTGCCTTCGGCCTGCTGGGTCGAGGAACCATCGAAGCCCCAGAACGGCAGCTGTTCCAGCGTCGGGAAGGCTTCGTATTCCTTGATCAGGGTCTTGCCGCGCAGGTTCGGGGTCGGCTTGTAGCCGTCGAGCCAGATGTACTCAAGTTTGAACTTTGTCATTTCGTTATCTCACACGTGACGCTGGATCCGAAGAAGCCGGGAGGGTGAACCACCCGGTACCGCTTCTTACTGAAGCATTAATCGTGCCAAGTCGCTCTGCGGCTCAAAAATTCGAGATTTTCTGGAATTTGAAATGCGAATGCATTCCACCAGCCAGGCAAGCGCTTTCATTATGAATTATGACATGCACAAATTTTGAGCAGCGCTGACGCATTTGCAGGCAGCGCGCTCAGTGCCGACCAAAACGCGGGCCAACAGGAACCAATCCGGCGCCCGCGCGCTTGCCTCCCCGTCCGCTTAATCGGCAAGGGAGAACGCCATGATCAATGACCTCTGGTACAAGAACGCCATCGTCTATTGCCTGTCCGTCGAGACCTTCATGGATGCGAATGGCGACGGGGTCGGGGACTTCCAAGGGCTTCAGCGGCGGCTCGACTATCTTGCGGGCCTTGGCGTCACGGCGATCTGGCTCATGCCCTTCCAGACCTCGCCCGGCAAGGACGACGGCTATGACGTCTCCGACTATTACAATGTCGACCCCCGCTATGGCACGCTCGGCGACTTCGTGGAGTTTACCCATGGCGCACACCAGCGCGGCATCCGGGTGCTGATTGACCTCGTCGTCAACCACACCTCGAACGAGCATCCCTGGTTCAAGGAGGCGAGCGCGGACAAGAACTCCCGCTACCGCGACTGGTATGTGTGGTCGAAGACCAAGCCGGCCAATGCGGATGAGGGAATGGTCTTTCCGGGCGTTCAGAAAACCACATGGTCGCGTGATCCGAAGTCCGGCGAATACTACTTCCACCGGTTCTACGAGTTCCAGCCGGACCTCAACACGGCCAATCTGGAGGTGCAGGCGGAGATCCTGAAGATCATGGGCTTCTGGATCCAGCTCGGCGTTTCGGGCTTCCGGATGGATGCCGTACCCTTCGTGATCGCCGAGAAAGGCGCTGACATCGCCAAGCCGAAGGAGCAGTTCGGCATGCTCAGGACCTTCCGCGAGTTCCTCCAGTGGCGGAAGGGTGACAGCATCATCCTCGCCGAGGCCAATGTCGTGCCGAAGGAGAACCTCAGCTATTTCGGCGAGGACGGCGACCGCATGCAGATGATGTTCAATTTCCACGTCAACCAGGCGCTGTTCTACGCGATGGCCAGCGCCGATACGCGTCCGCTCGCAAAGGCCATGCAGGATACGAAGGCGCATCCCCAATCGGCGCAATGGGGCATCTTTCTGCGCAATCACGACGAGCTTGATCTGGGTCGCCTCACCGAAAAGCAGCGGCAGACGGTGTTTCGGGAATTCGGCCCCGAAAAGGACATGCAGCTCTACGATCGCGGCATCCGCCGGCGCCTCGCGCCGATGCTGGGTGGAGACATCAGACGGCTGCAACTCGCCTACAGCCTGATGTACGCGCTGCCCGGGACGCCGGTGCTGCGCTATGGCGACGAGATCGGCATGGGGGACGACCTGTCGCTTCCGGAGCGCAATTGCGCTCGCACCCCGATGCAATGGTCCGACGAGCCGCAGGGCGGCTTTACGAAGAGCGACAGGCCCGTTCTGCCGGTCATCTCGGAAGGACCCTATGGCTTCGAGCACGTCAATGTCGCCGATCAGCGGCGCAACCCGGAATCCATGCTCAATTGGACGGAACGCATGATCCGCATGCGCAAGGAAGCTCCTGAAATCGGCTGGGGCGAGATGACCGTGATCGATTGCAGCGATCCGGGGGTTCTGGTCGTGCGCTATGACTGGCGCAACAACACCGTTGTCACCGTCCATAACTTTCACGGTCAGCCGGTGGAGGTCATCTTCGACGTCGGTCGGGACGAATGCGGCCACCTGCTGATCGACATCATCGATGGCAGCAACAGCCGCTGCGATGGCAAGGGACGCCATTGCATGCTGCTCGAACCCTATGCCTATCGCTGGTACCGCGCCGGCGGGCTCGATTACCTGCTGAAGCGGAGCGAAATCTGACACGATCTAAACAGTTGTCGCCTACAACTTGACTCAATGGTTCGGTTGACGTATGACGAATTTCAAATTTCGTCACACATCAATCGGAACCCGTCACTTGAGCCCCATTCTCGAAGCCGCAGCCGACCTGCAGAAGAACGAGACGGTCACCCGTATCCTCGATGCGGGGGAGAAGCTCTTCCGTCACTACGGATATGCCAAGACCAACGTCGCCGACATCGCCAAGGATCTGGGCATGTCGCCGGCCAACATCTACCGCTTCTTCTCCTCGAAGGTGGAAATTCACCAGGCGATCTGCTGGCGCATGCTCAATGCAGCCTACGAGCTGTCGAAGTCGGTGCTGTCACAGGATCTTTCCGCGACGGAGAGATTGCGGCAGTGGACGCTCGTCAACCACCGCCTGACGGTCGATACCATGCTGGACCAGGAGAAGGTCCACGAAATGGTCGTGGTCGCGCTTGAGCGTGACTGGGAAGTGATCGACCAGCACCTCAACCGCATCCATGACCTCATCGCGGACGTGATCCGCGAGGGCATCAACGCCGGCGAGTTCCGGGATCAGGACCCGGCCTCCGGCGCCCGCTGCTTCGGTGCGGCCACCGTTCTTCTCTGTCATCCCCAGATGGTCGCCCAGTGCATGGCCAAGACCAACCGCGCCACGCCGGACGAACTGATCGAATTCGCCCTTGCCGCCCTTCGGAAATAGATTGGAAACCGCCATGAACAGGCTTGCTCTCCCCGGCATGAAATCCATTCTTCTCGCAACCACGCTCGGCATCGGCGCCATCGTCCTTTCCGGCTGCACCGAAGAGAAGAAGGAAGAGGCTGCGGCCCCCGTTATCCGCCCCGTCAAGGTCGTGGAGATCGCCAGGGCCGAGAGCCGCAAGCTCACCTATTCCGGCTCGGTCCAGTCCCGAACCGAGATGAATCTCGGCTTCCGCGTGGCGGGCAAGGTCGATGAGCGCACCGTCAACATCGGTGACCGGGTGCGCAAGGGCCAGGTGTTCGCGCGCCTCGACCCCACCGATTACCGCATTGCCGTGCAGGCAGCCGAGGCAAGTCTCGATGCCGCCGCGAAGGCGGTCGAGACGGCGCGACTTGCCAATGAGCGCGTGCGCTCGCTCTTCAAGACCAATACGGTCGCGCAGTCGCAGGTCGACCAGGCGCAGCTTTCCTATGACCAGGCCGTCGCCAGCCGTGTCGCTGCTGAGGCCTCTCTCGAGCAGGCCCGCAACCAGCTCGCCTATACCGAGCTTGCCTCCGACCGGGACGGCATCGTCTCCGTCGTCGGCGCGGAAGCGGGGCAGGTGGTCAGTGCGGGCGCGCCGGTCGTGACCGTGGTTGCCGATGCCGAGAAGGAGATCAAGTTCGCCGTGCCGGAGACCGAGATCGGCAATTTCTCCCTTGGCCAGACAGTCGCGGCGAAGTTCTGGGCCGACCGCGCGCTGACGCTGGAAGGCAAGGTCCGCGAGGTCTCCGGCAGTGCCGATCCTCTCTCGCGCACCTTCCAGGTCCGCGTCAGCCTGCCGGCGAACGACAAGGTGCTGATCGGCATGACGGCAACCGTCGAGGCGAAGCTCGCGTCCGGAGCCGACAGCTATTCCGTGCCGCTGACGGCGCTTGCCGAGAAGGATGGTGCAAAGATCGTATGGACCGTCGATGCCGCGAAATCGACCGTCCACTCCCGCCCCGTCGAGATTGCCGGCTTTACCGGCGATGGCGTCGGCGTGAAGTCGGGTCTTAAGCCCGGAGATCTCGTGGTCGCCGCAGGCACCCAGTTCATGCAGGAAAACCTCACCGTCAAGCTCCCCGCGATCGGAGCCCTGGCCGAAAACCTGATCCAGTGACCCGCAGCTTCGGGGGATAGAACCATGACGACGTCTACCGGCGACAAAGAGCGCTTCAACCTGTCGCGCTGGGCCATCGGCCATCCGAGCATTGCGCGCTTCCTGTTCGGCCTCATCCTGCTCACGGGCCTCTTCGGCCTCATGAACATGGGCCAGAAGGAAGATCCGGACTTCACCTTCCGTGTCATGGTTGTACAGGCCATATGGCCGGGCGCCTCGATCCAGGACATGCAGGATCAGGTCGTCAACAAGATCGAGCGCAAGCTGCAGGAAACGCCCCATATCGACTGGGTGAAGTCCTATACCCGCGCCGGAAGTGCCGTCATTACGCTGCAGGTCAAGGGCAACACGACGTCCAAGGACGTGGCGGATGCCTTCTATCAGGTGCGCAAGAAGGTCGGCGACATCGAGAACGAGCTGCCCTCAGGCCTGCTCGGCCCCTATTTCAACGACGAATTCGGCGATACCTTCGTCACGCTCCACTCGCTGAGCGGCAAGGGCTTCTCCTATCCGGAGCTGAAGCGCCTCGCCATCCAGGCGCGCGACATGCTGCTGACGACGCCGGGCGTCGAAAAGGCCGTCATCCTCGGCGACCAGCCGGAGAAGATCTATATCGACGTCTCCTCCAAGGCTCTTGCCGAACGCCGGCTGACGCTGAATGACGTGCGCAATGCGCTTGCCGGCCAGAACGACATCGATCCCGCCGGCAGCGTCGACAATGGCCTTCGCTCGGTGCGTATCGCTGTCGATGGCGCGGTGAACCGTTTGGCCGACATCAAGGAACTGCGTCTCACCTCCGGCGGGCAGGTTACCCGTCTCGGCGATATCGCGTCCGTCTATTCCGGGCTTGAAGATCCGGCCCAGCGCAAGTTCCGCTTCAATGGTGCTGACAGCGTGCAGATCGGCGTGGTCATGGCCAAGGGCTTCAATGTCACCGACGTCGGCAAGAACGTCGAGGAAACCTACAAGCGCTTCGAAAGCTCGCTGCCCTACGGCGTGCAGGTGGACCAGATTGCCAACCAGCCGCAAGTGGTGACGGAAGCCGTCGGCGAATTCATGCAGGCGCTCGGCGAAGCCCTGGTCATCGTGCTCGGCGTTTCCCTGATCTCGATCGGCTGGCGCTCGGGTGCTGTCATCGCGATCGCCATTCCGCTGGTGCTCGCCGCCACCTTTGCCATCATGTACGAACTCGGCATCGATCTGCAGCGCATCTCGCTCGGCGCCCTCATCATCGCGCTTGGCCTCCTTGTCGACGATGCGATGATCGTGGTCGAGCTGATGGAGCGGAAGCTGGAGGAGGGCCTGCCCAAGCTGGAGGCAGCAAGCTTTGCCTATTCCTCCACCGCCTTCCCGATGCTGACGGGTACGCTGATCACCACCGCAGGCTTCATCCCTGTGGGATTTGCGGAATCGACCGCCGGCGAATATGTCCGATCGCTCTTCTATGTCGTTGGCATCGCGCTCGTCGTCTCCTGGTTCGTGGCGGTCTATTTTACGCCCTGGCTCGGCTACATGATCCTGAAGCAGCGGGCGCATGCGGGCACCCATCACGACGTGTTCGATACCCGCTTCTACCGGGGTCTACGCAGCTCGGTTGCCTGGGCCGTAAAGCACCGCCTGATCGTGCTGGCGCTGACGCTCGTCACCTTCGGCACCAGCCTCTGGGCCTTCCAGTTCATTCCGAAGAACTTCTTCCCGCAGTCCTCGCGGCCGGAAATTCTCGTCGATCTCTGGCTGCCGGAGGGCACCAGCATCACCGAGGTGGAACGCCAGGCGAAGCTGCTGGAAGACAAGATCGCTGCCGATACCGACAAGAAGTTCGTCGCCACCTATGTGGGCGAAGGCGCACCCCGCTTCTTCCTGCCGCTCGACCAGCAGCTGCGCAATCCGAACTATGCCCAGCTTCTCGTCATGGCGAATGACGAGCCGGCCCGCGAGCGGCTGATCGTGAAGCTCCGCCAGATTCTGGCCACCGATTTCCCCTCGGTGCGCGGCAAGGTGGACCGCCTCTTCCTCGGTCCCCCGACCGGCTGGCCCGTGCAGATGCGCGTCATGGGCCCCGACCGGGCGGAAGTGCGTGAGATCGCCGACCAGGTGAAGGCGCGCTTCCTCGAAAATCCGCTGCTCTCCGCCGTCCATGACGACTGGCTGGAGCCGGTGCCCGCGATGAAGCTCGTCGTGGACCAGGACCGCGCCCGCGCACTCGGCATTTCCTCGCAGCGCATCCGCCAGATGCTGCAAGCCACCATGAGCGGCGCGCCGCTCGGCAACTTCCGCGCCGGCGAGGAGACGATCTCCATCGTCGCCCGCGAGCCGGCGGAGAACCGCAAGCTGCTGGATGCCGTCAAGAGCGTCTACATTCCGAGCGATACCGGCAGCTTCGTGCCGCTGTCGCAGGTGGCGGAAGTGGTGCCGGTCCTCGAGAGCGGCATCGAATGGCGGCGCGATCGCCTCCCGACGATCACCGTGCGCGGCACGCTGCCGGACGACGTGCAGCCGAACGACGTCGCCATGGGCATGTATGCCAAGATGGAGGACCTGCGCGCCAAGCTCCCTGCCGGCTACAAGGTGGAGATCCAGGGCGGGGCGGAAGATGCCGCCGAAAGCCAGAACTCCATCGCCGCCAAGGCACCGGTCATGCTTGCCATCATCGTCGTGCTGCTGATGATCCAGCTGCAGCACTTCGGTAAGGCCATGCTGGTGCTGGCGACCGGCCCGCTCGGCGTCATCGGCGCAGCGGCAGCCCTCCTGATCAGCGGCGCGCCCTTCGGCTTCGTGGCGATCCTCGGCGTGATCGCGCTCCTCGGCATCATCATGCGCAACTCGATCATCCTCGTCGACCAGATCGATCAGGACATCGCGGAGGGCATGGACCGGATGGAAGCGATCATCGGCGCCGCCGTCCGCCGCTTCCGGCCGATCACGCTGACGGCGCTGACCGCCGTGCTGGCGCTGATCCCGATCTCGCGCGGCGTGTTCTGGGGCCCGCTCGCCTATGCCATGATGGGCGGCATCCTGGTGGCGACGCTGCTGACCATCTTCGTGCTGCCTGCCGGCTACGCACTGTTCTTCGGGCGGAGCAAGACGGTGAAGGGCGAAGTCCCGGCGACACCTGTCCATGGCGAACCGGCCAATAGCGCCACCGCGCCCGGCAAGCTGGTCGATGCCGCCGAATAGGCCAAGGCGATCTTCATCTCAAAACGCGTGCGGGCCTACGGGTCCGTATGCATTTGCGGGTGCGCCAGCCTGCAACCTTGCACATGCATTCTGCGCTTTCAATCGTCCGGTACCTGTGGAATGAACAGACAGCCAAACCGCAAGTAGGCGGCAGATTGACTATCTCTTATCGCAAATAGATTTTTACCCGAATTCTTGGCGAATTTTCAGATCATTTCATTTTATATTTCTATATAAAATGATTGATTGTGAGAAAGTACGTTGACCACACTGGACATGCTGCTGGATTGCCCCCTGTTTGCAGGCGTCCGCCATGAGGATCTCCCCGTGAGCGCGCGTGACCTCCGGATCCGGCACTACGGTCCCGGCCAGATGGTGTTCAACCAGGACGACGAGAGCGGCGAGGTCTACTTTCCGCGGTCCGGCCTGCTGCTCGCGCTGCACCTCGATCCGCATGGCCGCGAGCTGATCTTCACGCGCCTGACCACGTCGGATTACTTCGGCGAGCTCTCGGCCATCGACGCCGGCCGGCGCTCGTTGTCCATCTACGCGAAGACGGAAGCATCGCTCATCGTGATGTCGCGGCAGGCCTTTCTGGCGCTGCTGGATAGCCTGCCTCTGGTGCGCCAGCGGGTGCTCGTCGATCTTGCGAGCCGCATCCGCCGGCTGACGATCCACATTTATCAGCTGACCAGCCAGAACGTAGACCGGCGGCTGAAGGCCTATCTGGCGCATCGGGCATTGGAAAGCGGCGTGTTCCGGCCCGCCGGAGAACTGCCCGACATGCCGACCCATGCCGAGATCGCCGCTTCGATCGGCGCGAGCCGGGAGGAGGTGAGCCGGGCGATCTCGGCACTGAAGCGCTCCGGTGTCATCGCCTCGGGCCGGCAGAGGCTGACCATCCTGCAGCCCAACGCGCTGCTCGCAGAGTGACCTATTTCGTCTTGATCAGCCAGTTGACCGCGATGTTGATGGCGCGCGTTTCCTTCTGGCTGACGCGGGGAGACCCGTCCGTGGTACAGACGAACCCCGTTTGGGACGAGGCCGGTACAGCCGCCTTCAGCGGGCCTTCGCCCGCCGTGACGGGGGTCGGCGAAATCGTAAGATCGTGCTGGTGATCCTGCAGCGCATCCATTTGCGTCGAGCCGACGCCTCCGGGATCGGCAGCGGGACCCGGCGGCGCGGTGCGGGCATCCGGGTCACGCAGATGCCCGAGATCCACGCCGCGCAGGAAATAGCCGCGGTAGTCCGGCAGCAGGAAGTGGTCCTCGCCCTGCTTTCCGTAGAGCATGCCGATGACCCGGAAGAGTTCGGGATATTCCGAGATCAGGAGAGCCGAGCCGTCGCAGATCATCCACGGCATGTAGCGCAGGTCCGTGATGGCGGCGGTCAGCTTTCCCGTCTGCTGCAGGATCTCGCCGGGAAAGGCGATGACCGCACCGACCGGCAAGCCATGCTGGATGCCCGGCAGCGGCCTCGGGAAGAAATCATGATCGGGCTCGGGCCCGGCGAACTGTCCAGGAAAGACGGGCCGGGGAAAGCCGGGTGGTATCATGGGTCACTCCTTCCCGTGAAAAGGGTCGTCGTCCGCGAATGCGGTCATGGACGTGGGCACGACGATCGACCACCGGTCCTCTGTTGAGAAACCACGCTCGTGGGCGCTGGTCAGAAGCTGATCCACGATCGCCATATCCGGCGCGACGCAAGGCGCAAGATCCGGTTCGCAGGGCCAGATGGTTCCGGTTCGAAGCGCCAGCAGCAGCGGTCTCGCCGCCTCCGACCGCGCCGGAACAAGCAACCGCGCGCGTGCCGCCTTCAGGAAGTCGACGAGGGATAATGCCGGAGCATAGAGGTCAATCAGCGCCGTCTCACCCTCGTTCCAAGAGGGATCCTTTCCAATGCCACCCTGCAATTCGACGGACATACCCTCCCAGTCCAGGGCATCGCGAAGGAAGCGCACATAGCGCGGCTCGTCATGTGGCTGCTCAGGCGGGCCTGCATCTGCCCGCCCGCGGGATGCCATGGCGAATTCCGAAACCCCTGCCTGCACCAGTTGCTCGCGGACGATCTGGCGCAGCAGCAGGGGATTGTCCGTACCAAGATCGCGGCGCCGAGCCGTCATGGCTGCGTCAAAGGCCTTGCGTTGCACCTCATAGGCAGCCCTGATCTTCAGGAAAGCCGTCATTTGCCAGGTGGCAAGCGTTGCCTCGTTACGGCAGCATTCGATCTCCACCGTCGCGCTGAAAAGCGTCTCGAATTCCGAGGGCGGCGTCGATGACTGCGGCTCGCACAGGACCGTCACCGGAAGATGGCGTGCATGGATCGCGGGCGTCCCGGACAGGTCGCCGGTGAAGGTCATCGGATCGCTTCCAGCCTTGAGGGCCATGCCGGCGATCGACACCGACGGTTTGATCGTGCTCGAACAGGGCGTGATGCAGGCGGTGACGGTTTTGGGCGAATAGCCGTCCGGTACCTCGACCTCCACATCTGCGAGGGGGGTGCACGAGCGGACGGCGACCGCCAGCGTTCTCTGAGCTGCCGGTGGCGGAGGGTCCGGCGGAATATCGTAGGCGGCAAAAACATCGAGGTAGTAGACCCCCGGATCGGGCGTCGCGACCGAGACCGGCTCGGGCAATACATCCTTGTATTTGTTCACACCCAAGGCGCCAGGGCTCTCCGGTGGAGCAAGAACCAAGGCGCGGAAGCGCGAAAGGGCCTCGACGAGATGTCGGCCCGGTCTGGTCGTGGTTATCTCCAGGACCAGCCGGTCGGGCGCCGAGCGAGTTTCCAGGTGGTAGGCGCGGTTGACCCAGCGGTAGACGGCCTGGCGGTTGCTGCCGCCCTCCCGGTTGGAGAGCGTGCGGCGGCGGGTATGTTCGGTTTCCTCGAGGGACATGGTGCGCCGCCGCGCGAGCGCCTGCCGGTGCATGACCTTGACGGTGCGTTCGACCACGTCACGGGCAAATTTCGAGATGTCCCTGCTCGTGCCGCCCGCGGGATTGTCCACCACGTTCCAGTCGCCCGTCACGGTCATGGTGTTCGAACCGGGCGGCCCGTAATCCGCCTTGTAATCCTTGACGCTCGTCGCAGAAGTGCGGGCAAGCAGGGTCTTCTGCACCTCGGCGATGAGATCCGCCGTTGCCGTATCCCGCGCAGTGTGGCCGGTGCTTTCGGTCAGATCGTCTTCGCCGGCCATCTCTTCGACGCGCCTCAGATCGCGATGCCCCTCTTCCCGTGTCTCTCCTGCCATGACTGTTTCTATGCGCTCGATATCACCAAGCAGATAGCGTCCGGGGCGGTAATGAACGGTCCGCACTGCGCCAACCGCATAAGGCGTCACTGTTGGCGGTGTCGTGACGGGGGGAGGCGAGATCGGGAAGATGTCGCCGGGCAGCACCAGGACCGCAGTCAACAGGCGTCCGAGGAGCGCGTCAGACTGGTGCGTGGCCGCATCCCCGGCCGCGATCACCGCATCCACGAGATGCGTGACCTGCAGCAGTTGGATGAGATCCGCAAGCCAGCCATGGTCATAGCCGGAGACGATGAGGAGCGCGATCACCGTATTCCAGATGTCGGTCCGCGCCGTGATCGAATCCGCCGTCTGAAGCTCAGCGGCGAGATTCTGCCAGCCATCGCATTTCGTATTGACCCAGGCATCCAGAGCGTCACGGGTGCAGTGCGCGCGCAGCTCATGCGGGAAGTGCGTGAACGTATCGAAAGGAGGCGTCAGTCTCGCATGCGGCGGCAGGAAATGGCCTGGGGTGGGCGGATCGGGTGCGGCATCGATCGCATCGACGGCGATCTGCATTCTCGCGGGAGGCTGTGCTGCCTTGAGGGCGGAATAAAAAGCACCTGCCTGGACCGCGGCCGGCACGGTCATGAACCCATGCGCCAGGCGCTCGGGCCTCAGTTTCGGCCATGGGGTGAGATAGACAAAGGGAAAGAGCTCACCCGCATCCAGCGATGTCTCGGCCACAGCGAGGCCATCGGCCGGATCAGGGATGGGTAGCGGGCCGGGCAGGGGGGTCGGTGGCGGCAGCGGGCCAGGGTGAGGCGGCCGGGGCTCAAGCCGCCTGCTGCCAAAGGAAACCATGAAACCCAGATAGGTCCAGAAATCGAAGTCGTCGGCCTCGGCAATTTCGATGCGCCCCGTGATCTGGTTGGACTGGTCGACTGCCAAGCCGCTTCCCCAGCGGAGCCAGCCATGAACGCGGCGCTCTCCGCCAAACCTGGCGCGAAACGGTGTTTCATGGCCGAAGCGAAGCGGCTCCAGGACGATGATGTCTCCGGGAACGGCGGCCCGGTAGATCTCCGGCGTCACGCTCATCACCGAATGCCGCTTCTCCCCTTCGTAGGCGACATGGAAGCGGATCACGATTTCCTCTGCCCGCTTCTGGTGCGGCAGGTCGCGCCATTCATGGATTTCGGTGTGCACACGCATGTCGGCACGCTCAGTTGCTGATGTCAGGAAGTGCCGAGATGATGGTGCCGAACCAGTCGGTGTCGCTGTCGTTCAAGAGGGCGGCGATGAACGGATCCTTCGCAAACCCATCCACCGCGATGACGTAGTACGCCGGAGACATGAGATGGATTTCATCGTCCATAGGTGCCATGGGGAAGGCTGCAGCGAGCTTGCCGTAGTCGCCTGCTCCCCACTCGCCGTTCGTGATCTTGAGGGTCGCATCGTCCCGCTGCTGCATGCAGGTGCCGATATAGCCGGCGATCACCTCGAGTTCCTTGTCCGGCACCTGCAGATAGAGAGCGGCATAGCCTTTCGTGCTTCCGAGATTGACATCCCATTGCTTGACCGTGGCGACGGCATGTACCGTTTCGTCCTCGCCTGAAACGCCGCCGGCAGCCACGATTTGCGTATTGCTCACGAAATGGATCTGGCGTCCGCACTCCTCCGTCAGCTCCTTCTGGCACTGGGCAAGCACATCCGGAAGGTTCGTCCAGTCCTTGCCGTCGAACTGCCCCCCGGGCAGTGCGAACTTGGCTGCGCCCTTGAGCGGCTGGCCATTGGGCACGATAGTCCCGCCGCCCGCGCCTTTGCCGGAGAAGTAGTAGCCCTTCGCCCGCTTCTGGAAGCAGAGGAAGCGATAGGCTTTTTCCGGAGTCCGGGAGAAGATCAGGGAATAGACGAAATACCTGTTGACCATGACGATGTCCTTGCAGGCGCGGACGCGGGATCAGACCGGCTCGGCGCGGTGAGAGATGAAAGTGAGGGGCGTGGATCTCGGACCCGGCGCCCCGCCCTGAAGCCGGACGGTTAGCGCCGCCAGGCCTGAAAGCGAGAAGCCGGTTCCACGGCGGTCTCGAATGCGGTCACCGAGTTCCGCCTGGCAGTCGAGCTGGAAGACGAGCTGCTGCGGCAAGGCGAGAGGTTGCGAGCCCGGCATTCCGAGCGGCAGAAGGGCCATGGTGCGCCGGTTCCGGCAAACGAGCAGCCGGAGGTCGGGTCGCGACACCGCCTGATGAAGGACGACAGACCCCGAAACCGCCTGAGACGTCGGTTCGATCAGCGTTCCGGTCTCGGTGTTGCGGCATCCAGGCTCGAGTGCGCGCTCGTTTCCGTCGGCATCGGCGATCCGGAATTCAGCTGTCCAGCCGATGTCCAGCCGGTGGTGCCAGCCGTAGCGGCAGCGCTCGACCAATGCCCAGAGCACCGGTACGGCATTGAGCCCCATCCCCGAGACATCCCAGAACAGGCCGATACGGCTGACATGTGGATTGAGCGCGCCGTTCTCGTAGGTCAACCGGGTCCGCATGATCGTTTACTGCGTTGGAGGCGGAGGCGGGGGCTGAACGCTGAACTTCGTATCGGGCGGTATGTCGAGTGCAAAGATGTAACCGATGTCCTTGACCGAAATGCCGGCTCCGGTCGTGAACATGACCCGCATCAGTTTGCCGGAGCTCAGGATATCGATCTTGACGCGGCCATGCAGGTTGAAGGTTCCGCCCGCACCCGGACCCGGAATGTCGGTCCAGTCCAGATTGGAAAATGCGTAATCGCCGATGGTCGAGACCGTGTTGTTGTCGAGGTCGGTAAACGCGAGAGAAAAGCGATCGGAACCAAGGCTGATCATGCCGGTCTTCGGGTCTTTCGTGACCGGATATGTCGCGTCGATGCGCACGCGCTCCCGTCCGGTGCCGGCATAGCCGCCCGAGATCCAGCTTTTGACGATCGTCGCCGACAGCATCGGCTCTTCCGCCGGTGCGTCACTTCGGCCAGCCTGCCCCTGATCCGGTGCCCCCGGCTGGAGCGGCGGTGCCTGCAGCTTGGCAGCCGCGCCGGGCAGCACGAGATTGGTTTCCATCGTAAAGGCCATGGGTTCATCTCCTCGGCGGGAGCACCGGAATGCCGGCCGCGTCAGCGCAGGCATCCCGGTTGGCCGCCGTCATGCCGGCTGGCCGGCGGTCACTGGTTGATGTTGTCGAGATTGAATTCGAGCGGCTGGGAATTCGGGCCGGGGCCCCCGCCGGTCATGACGATATCGGCGCTGGTGATGCCGAAGAGGTTGATCTCGGTATTGGCCTGGCTGATGATCGCGGAATTGATGACCTGGCCTTCCTCGATCTGGCTTGCCACACCGATATAGATACGCGGCTGGAACTGGAACACGGCCTTCTGGCCGGGAGCCATGTTGGTCTTCGTGGCCAGCAGGCGTCCATCCTTGTAGATGCAGGCGCTGATCGCTCCCTGCTTCAACTTGTTGCGGATCTCCACCTCGGCCGGCGAGGTCGAACCGTCGCGCGAGAGCGCCAGCACGTCGCCGCTGTTGTCCAGCGTCATATCGAACGCCTGCCCGTCATAGGCGGTCAGAAGCGGTGTCGTGTTGCCCCAGCTGTCCTTGGCGGCGACCTTGAACTGCAGCGGAAACTTGAACTCGTGCGAGTCGAGCCGTCCGCAATTGCGGATCACCCGCCAGGCAACGGCGAGCTCGCCAAAGGATTCCGCCACGTTCTGCTGGAAAATCAGGATGGTGGAATTGTTGGTGTCGTTGGATAGGTTCCTGAACGTGAGTTTGATGTTTTCATAGGTCATCGAAATTGCTCCCCATTGGTGTCTCGCAAAGATCTGGCTTGTGCCAGTCACCGGACACTAGCGGTGGACGTGCCGGGCTGCCTTTGCGGCCGTTCCTGAAATCTTTGCCAGCTGCAATTTCCGCCGGAACTCCTTGGGCGAGACCCCGTGCACGCGGCGGAATGCGGTCGAGAAATTGTTGGCGTCGGTGTAGCCGACGCTGAGCGCGATGGAGAGGATGCTGTCCGCTCCGGTCACCAGCAGGCGCGCCGCCTCCTCGCAGCGGCGGTGGCGCAGCCATGTGATCGGGCCCATGCCGAAGCGCTGGTTGAACACACGGTTGAGCGTGGTGCGGTTGGTGCCGGCCTTCAGCGCCAGCCGCTCGACACAGGGCGTGAGGTCAAGCCTCTCCTCCATGGCGCTGCAGGCAGCTCGGATCAGGCGGTCGCTGAAGGACAGCGTCGGATTGACGGCGGTCTCTTGCCCCGACGGGAAAAGGCCGAGAAGCCGTCGGCGGATTTCCAACGGGCTGAACGGATAGGTGATGTAATCGACAAATCCCTGTTCGAGCAGGCGCTCCACATCCGGGAGGTCACGGCCCACGATGGCAATCGCCGGTCCGTCGACGTCAGACGGATCGGAGCCGCGGCAGTGGAGCGCCCCTTGAACCATCATCAGGGTGATGACACCGCCATCGGCCGGCTCACCGTGTCTCGATGAAAGGCAGCAGCGTCCGAGTTCGACGAGGACCGTTTGCAGTTCGTGGAGCACAGTCGCCGGAAGACCGACGGGCAGAACGTGAATGGCACCCGGAGCGGCGTCATGGGCAGGGCGTTCGGAAGGTAGCGGGAAGGGGAGCTGATGTCCCGAGATCTGTTCCAGCATGACAATTCCCGTTGGAGTTGCGATGCCGGCGGCATCATCTTCTCCATAAGAATGTCCTCATATAATCCATCATCTGTGCGGCATCTCACAATGAAATGACGCCTCGCGGCGGGCCTTGCC
The DNA here is from genome assembly GCA_945952245.1 of uncultured Rhizobium sp. GTDB lineage: Bacteria > Pseudomonadota > Alphaproteobacteria > Rhizobiales > Rhizobiaceae > Gellertiella. The sequence continues at coordinate 15,249 of CAMFHT010000026.1, forward strand.
TCGCTGAACGATTTGCGATGGAACAAGCAGGCGGACCGCCTCTCAGAGTGCCGCAAGCGCCTGCCGCGCGCGCCGTTCCCACAGGTTTGCACCCTGTGCCGCGGCTGTCTTGAGAGCCGTCTCGTAATGCAGCCGGGCCTCCTTCTTCCTTCCGCCACACGCATGGACGTCACCAGCAAGCCGCAAGCGCTCCGCGAGCCAGGCTCCCTCCGTGCGAACCTTCGACCGACCGATGGAGTCAGCCAGCAGTTTCCGGGCGGTCGCGTCGTTGCCGTTCAACGCGTGGGCGGCAGCAAGCTTCGCCGACCAGTAGGGAATGCCGATACCGACGCCAATCTGCCGTTGAACGTCGAGCGCCTGCTCCATCTCTCCTATCTATCCCGGATCACCCGTAGCGCCGGACCGCAGGACCCCCTGCCACATGCGTCCGGTCGCCGACCAGAACGCGGCGCCCTGCCGATCGGCCAAGGAGATGCCTCGGTTCAGTCGGGCGACTGCCAGCTCGAAATCCTCGACATATCCTAGAGCCACCGCCCCCCAGATGTCGGCGAAAGGCAGCATGAGTGGGCTTCCGAGTTCGATCTGATGCGCATCCATCTCGGCAACGAGGTCGCGCGCGAGGCCTTCCCTGCCGAGGATCGCCGCCGAATGCGGTGCGAAGGCGTGGGCGGCCGCAAAGATATCCATGCCGTATCGTGCGGCAAGCGGCGCGTGCAGCGGACGATAGTAGAGCCGCCTGATCGCGTCGAGCGTGGCCAGCTGTTCAGCGAACCGGCCCGCATAGAAATCATAGGCATTGCGCGTTCCGAGCATGGCGAGGCTGTGTTCCGCGCGTCTGATGGAGACGGGAAGGGCATCGTGGATCTCCCGCATGCGGCCCGCGATGGTGTTCGCCTCGTCCATGTCGCCGATCAGCACCTGATGCGTGAAGAGGCCCCAGAGCACCACGAGGGCATCTGTTCCGCGTTCCTCGCTGCCGCCAAGCAAGCCGAGGCTCCTGCGATAGGTAGCCAGCACCGCCTGGTCGGTGAAACCGCGGGTCTGCATCAGGTTCGCCGCCAGATCGGCGTGCAGATGAGCGAGCGTATGGGCAGATGCAGGCTCCGCCGATGGCAGCCTCTCCAGACAGTCCAGCGCGTGCCGGATATGGCTTTCGCCTTCGGCAAACGCACCGACCGACGTCATGTAAAGGCCGATGCCGTGCCAGTAGGTCGCGGCCCGCTCCAAATCGCCGGCGGCTTCGCAATGGTGGGCGATCTCGCTGGCGAGACGGTCGCCCATGTGCGGGTTCGTATCGGCATAGAAATCCGCAATGCGGCGGTGCATCTGTCGCCGCGGCCGACGCAGAAGGGTTCCATAGGCCGCCTCCCGTATGAGATCGTGACTGAAGGCATACTCTTCATCAGTCCCTTGCTGGAAGATCCTGGCCTGGCAGAGAAGGTCGAGGTCGGCGTCCAGAGCAGCAGCTGGCTTATCAAGAGCCGCCGCGAGCACGGACCTCCTGACCCGCCGGCCAATCACGGCAGCGTGCTGGACGATCCGCCGCGCTGGACCCGTGCCATCGATCCAGGCAAGGAGTGCATCGAGAAGGGTGTCCGGCACCGTTTCGGGGAAGCCGATGCGCCCGTCCTCCGCCTCGCGCAGCAGGTGTTCCAGATAGAGCGGCACACCCCCGGAACGGGCGATGATGCGTTCGGCAATCGGTGCCGGTACCGCACCTTCGCCAATTGCCCGTGCGCATTCCTCCGAACTCAGGCGGTCGAGAGGCAAGAGCAGCACCGGCGACAGAGCGCCTTGCCCGGCAAATTCCGGACGCGCGCTGCCGAGCCACTGGATTGGATGTGCTGCAAGTTCCCGCTGCAGCCGGCCGATGAGTTCCAGCGTGCTGCGGTCGGCCCATTGCAGATCCTCCATTGTCACCATGAGCGGCCCCTGTTCAGCGCGTCGCCGGAGAAGTCCGGCAATGCTCGCAAAGATACCCCGGCGAATCGCCGGTGGCGCCTGCCGCGCCTGCAGGCGGCTTGCGGTTTCCGGATGACGCAAGGCGTCCAGATAGACGTCCGCCGGCTCATCGAGCCCGATCCCGCCCTCACCGCGCAACCATTCGGCAAACGGATAGAGAGCGAGATTGCGATGGCGCTCCAGGCCCTGCAGCGAGATCACCGGAGCATGGCATTGCCCGGCATGCTCACGGAGGATACGGGACTTGCCGATGCCGGGCAGGCCAGAGAGCAGGGCAAAGGGTGTCGCATGGCCGGTGCGAAGCATCTCGGCCCAAAGTGCGCCGAGCTGCGCCATTTCCGCGTCCCGGCCGAAGAAGGCCAGGCTGCGGCGGGTCGGCAGGGGACGTGTTCCGGGATCGAGGCACCACACCGGTTCATGATCCGGAATGCCTTTTAAGGACGGTGGCGGCACGAAACGGAGGGGAACGTCCTGCTGCAGGAGGCGGCGTGTCGTTTCGGACATGCAGATCCCGCCGGGTTCGGCCAGCGTCTGCAGCCTTGCGGCGACCAGCCCGCTGGCCCCCGTAATCCGCGAGTGCCTGCCGTCGTATTCCGCAACGACAGCTCCGCTCGCGATACCGATGCGGGCGGCCATCTGCCGGCCACCATTCACGAGCTCCCCAATCTCGCGGCAGATCCGGCGCGCTGCCCTTACCGCCCGATCCGCCCCATCGGGCAGTGCTGCGGGTATTCCGAAGTGCGCGACCACGCCATCGGCAAGATATTCGGCAACGATTCCGCCTTCCGCTTCTATGATCTCCCGCGCCAGTGCGTAGTACCGGAGCAGCAAGTCCCGGACATCCTCTGCATCTTCCCTGGCCGCGATGCTGGAATAATCGACGAGATCGGCGAAGAGAACCGTCACCGGCCGCCGTTCCTGCACCATGTATCCGCCTGCGGGAGCCCTGTCCATCAAAGCAGGTGGCCGTTCCATTCGCCTTACCCGCACCAGCCAAAATTCAGGTCCTTCTGCAACGCAGCAACCCTTTTAACCCGGGCGGAATCGAAGGGATTGCTGAGCGTCCAGTTCGTCCAGAGGCGAAAGGCGCCGGGCAGGCCATTCTTCTGAAGTCCTTCAGAAAGCGGCGGCGAGACGAGACGTCCGACCGGAAGCCCGATGTCATTTCCGTTGAAGATGTCGACATGCGTCGCGACGGGTGACCCAAAGGCCGAGCCGAGGCCGAAGTCGAAGGCCATGGCCTGCCAGAGCCCGAGAGGCCGTGATGTCAGGATAGGCGTTTCCAGAAGCGCTTGGACAAGGCCCATCTGTTCGAGGTCGACCATGCGGGAGATCGGGTCGTGCTCGATGCTCCGCATTTCCCAGACCGGATTTCCATCGACGGTATCCGTTCGCCGTCTGTTGCCCGTCCAGCTGTTGAGCGCGAGCCTCTTTGCAAGCCCGTAGAACCATCGTCCCGAAGCGGTTGCGAGCGTATTGTCGAGGAACAGCGCCGGCAAATAGCTGAAAACAGTACCGTCACCACCGGCGATCTCCACGCCGTTGATGGCCACGATGTTTTCCAGATAGGGCGCAAAGCTCAGAATCTGGGGCAGGAAGCTCGGCCTGACAGAGGATTGCCGATTGAAGAGGAACGTGACCGGATGCGTTCCGGCTGGCGTCACAGACTGCCGCGTCAACTTGAGCCCCGGCGGCAGCATGGACTGGAGAACCGGCGAAGGCAGGGCGTGGAAGGCAAAGATGCCGTCCATGGCGCCGCGCAGGAAGGCGGGCGTCAAGGGCCAGTCTGCGTGCGGCGCGGCCTGCGAGAGAAGCGCCGGCGAGGGCAGGGGCTCAGCCCCGAAATCGAATTCGCCGGGGATCGGCCGTGTCGAGCCGGTGAGAGCGCGAGCGGCGACGAGGCCGGAAATGGTCGCGGCCTCCACACAGCCTGCATTGATGCCGCAGCGCGTCCAGTCGCCGGCGAGGAGGAGATTGTCGAAGCCGGAGCCGTCAGGCGAAAGCCGATGGCTGACCGAGCCGGGGACGGAGAGGACGTAGCGTTCAGACCCGTAGAAATTCTGCCGGAAATATTGACCCGCAAATTTCTCGTCCGGGGATCCGCTACCGATGGAGACGAGCAGGCTCTTGTCGAACCCGCCCGCTTTCGTGCGCGTGCCGGGCCAGATCGCGGTGAGGTCGCCATTGGCCCAGGCTTCCGCCTGCTGCTCCATGGACGGGGCAGGGACATCCGCATCCCGCGAGGGCGAGCAGAAGTAGGCGATCGACTGCGGCTTCGGATCGGGCCAGCCCTCGCGCTCGAGGAGATGGCTCATGTCAGCCCAGGTATCGAGCGGCTCGGTGAAGCCGGTCATGACGGTCTCGAGCGAAGCTGGATCGAAGGGCGTGTGCGGATTGTGCGCCTTCACCAGCTCCATCCAGCCGAAGTCCGAGACCGGCTTGCTCATCCAGAATTGCACGGCAGCGGTTGCGACCGTCTCCACCTTCTCCAGCATGGTGGCCCAGAGGCTGTCTCTTATACACATCTCCGAGCCCACGAGACAAGAGGCAAT